>CAUJGH010000165.1 GCA_963169575.1 Myxococcota bacterium
CCGACAACGGCACCTTCGCGCACCTGGGCCTGGTGCCAGATGCGCGCGTCTTCGCCGATGGTGGCGCGTGGGCTCACGTCTGCCGTGGGGTGCGGTTCGTAGTGCGTCACAGCAGCGCCGGCTGATTTGCGGCCGGGAGCGCGTCGCCGGCGATCCGGGAAAGCTGTTCGGGGGAGGTATCGAAGAGGACGACGCGCGAAGCGGGGAGGTCGGCCAATCGCTCGACCCGATGCTCCGTTTCGATCTCCCCGCCGAGAGTTCGCAGATACGACGCCAGCGCGCGCGCGATGTTCTGCGAGCCGCCGCGCGCGACCGGCCAATCCTCCGCATGGCCCGTGACCGCGAAGAGGACGCCGAGCGCCGCCGTCAGCGGCTGGGAGAGGGGCAGCACCGAATGCCCGGCGCAGCCCGCGAGCAGGGCCCGCGCCCGTTCCTCGCGAAAGAGCAGCCGTGCCAGGCGGTTGGCCGAGAACGCCGCGCGCAATCCGAAGCGCGCCATCTGGACCGGATGCTTCGGGATGCGCAGCGGCGCCATCGCGTCGGCGAGCAGATCGATCGCGCGGTCGACGAAAGGGCCGACGAGCCGCTGATAGGCGCGTCCGTCTCGGCCGAGGCCTTCGGCGGTCTTCGCGAGCGAGCGGTAGAGCAGGATCGCCGGGCCGTCGTCGAGGGGATGGGCGATCGAGGCCCCTGGCCGGATCCATTCGAGGCCGTGTTCGGCGAGGGGCAGGGTCGTATAGAACGGTGAGAGGATGCCCATCGGATGGACGGCGGAGCAGACGTCATGGACGAAGCCCGGCAGCGTCAGCTCGGCGTTGCGGGTCCCTCCGCCGATCTCCGAAGCGGCCTCGAGGACGCGCACCGAATGGCCCGCCCGCGCCAGCTCGATCGCCGCGGCGAGACCGTTCGGGCCGGAGCCGATCACGAGCGCGTCGAGTTGGGAGGCGGTCATGCGGGGCCACGGGTTAGCGCGCCCGCGCGGGCCGGGCCAGCACGGGCCGGATCCGCGCGCTGCGGAGTCTCGGCCGTGCCGGCCGATCGCGGGTCACGTTCGCGGGCAGTAGCGGGGCTCGCGGCCGGTGAGCCGGAGCCGGTTGCGGGCGAACCAGAGATAGGCGCGGTCGAGCAGCCAGCGCACCCCGGGCCAGCGCGCGGGCGCGACGAGCCAGCCGAGATCGACCGCTTCGTAGGCCCGGGCGAGGACCTCGACGCCCTGCACGATCGTCCCGTCGGGCAGGACGCCATGCAGCCGCGCTTCGAGGTCCGCCGGATCGAGCCCGTAGCGGCTCGCGTCGAAGCCGGGCGCCGAGATGTCCTCGAGATCGACCTGCCCCCGGCCCGCATCGAGGCGCTCGAGCAGACGGCCCTCACGCGCGCAGAGCGGACACTCCGCGTCGTAGAGGATCCGGATCTGCCAGCCCGGCAGGGCCGGCTCAGCCGACATGCGCCGCTTCGACGCCGAGGCAGCCCATCTCCTGCGCCAGGCGGCGGGCCCCTTCCTGCTCGCGCAGCTGTTCGAGGGCCCGCAGCTCGATCTGGCGCACGCGTTCACGCGATACACCGAGCTTCGCGCCGATCTCCGCGAGCGTTCGCGTCGGCTGTCCCTCGAGTCCGAAGCGCGCGAGGATGACCTCGCGTTCGCGCGCCTCGAGCACCGGCATGAGCGCCGAGAGCCCTTCGCGCAGCGCCGCCCGATCGAGGTCCGCCGCGACGTCGGCGTCGTCCGGTGCCGCGAGCGTATCCTCGATCAGCAGCTCCTCGGCCCCGCGCACGAGCGCCTGGGTCGAAACTTCCGGCGAGAGGCTGCGGCAGAGATCGTCGGCCTCGCCCGCATCGAGGCCCATGCGGATCGCGAGATCCCGGGCGCTCGGCTCGACGGGGCTCATCAGCCGGAGCTGATCCTCGAGGCGGCGCAGCTTGCGCTGCTGATCGATCAGCGGGCTCGGGATGCGCACGGTGCGCGCGTCGTTCGAGACCGCGCGCACGAGCGCCTGCTCGATCCACCAGACGGCGTAGGTCGAGAACTTGTAGCCGCGGCGATAGTCGAATTTCTCGACGGCCCGGATCAGTCCGACGTTGCCCTCCTGGATCAGGTCGAGGAAGGGGACGCCGCGCCCGCGATAGTTCTTCGCGCAGCGGACCACGAGCCTCAGGTTGTGGGAGATGAAGCGGTTCTTGCTGTCCGAGAGCCGCGCGCGCTCTTCGTCGGCCCGTGCGAGCTGCGCGCCGACGTCGTCGAGCTCCCGCTGCCAGGCCGGCGTCTTCGGTGCCGCGGGTCTCGCCGCGCGGCGCGGGGATCGCGGGTCCCCGACCCGGGCCGAGAGATCTGCATGGACCTCGAGCAGCACGGGCAGCGCGAGGTCGGCTGCCAGGACACACTCGGCGAGCGCGCGCGCCGAGATCCGCGCGCGACGCGTCGCGCGTCGCCGGCGATCTTCCTCGAAGCGGAGCAGGGCCGCATCGATCTTCTCGAAGGCGTCGTCGACGAGCTGGTTCAGGTCGTTGTCGTGATCGTCGCGGTGGCGTCGGGAGAGGGCGCCGGTCACATGTCCATGGCGCCGCCGCTCCTCCCAGCGCGCGAGCAGTCGGCGGGCCGTCTCGGGAATCCCTGCGAGCGCTTCACGCAGACCGGCCTCGGCCGCCTCCATCTGCATGAGAAGCCCCCGTTGCTCGTCTTGCCCGAGCACGCGGGTATCGAAGATGTCGTCGAGATAGCTCTGGAGCAGCTCGCGTTCGGACGGGGCCTCGGCTCTCGGTGCACTGCGCAGTCGGGTCGTATCGAGCATGCATCCTCCGATCGGGCGGGTCGCGTGAGGGGGAAGGTTCAAGGCTTGTCGGTACTTGTCAATAAAATATCTATACAAAACTGATACGGCGGTGTTATAACTCCTCCCCATGGGTTCAAAAGAGGCAACTTTCCCGCTCCGGGTCGCCGTCCGCATGACGGGCCTCACGGCCGAGCGGCTGCGGGCCTGGGAGGCGCGGCATGCCGTCGTCGAGCCCCTCCGGACGCCGGGGGGCTCCCGGCGCTACCGCGCCTCGGATCTCGAGCGCCTCCGGCTGCTTCGGGAGGCGGTCGATGCGGGCCACCGGATCGGCGATCTGGTTGGACTCGACCTGACTGCTCTGCGCGCCCGCAAGGCTGACCCCGCGGACGCGGCTGCGGATCCCTCCGAGCTCGAAGGAATCTGGTCGGCGCTGACGCGTCTCGAAGGCGAGCGTCTGCAGGCGCTCTTCGAGCAGAAGCTGACGGCAATGGGACCGCTTCCGTTCGCGCGCCGGTTCGTCGTCCCGCTTCTCCATGAGGTCGGTCGTCGCTGGGCGGATGGCGAGCTCTCCGTCGCAGCCGAGCATCTCGTCTCTGCGCTGCTGTCCTCGATGCTCGTCGGCGCGCTGCGCGCCCATCGAACCGCGCCGACCGATCCGCCGATCGTCTTCGCGACGCCGTCCGGCGAGCCCCACGCGCTCGGTCTCTGCATCGCCGCCCTCGCCGCGGCCGAGGCCGGGGCGGCGCCGATCTATGTCGGAGCGGACGTGCCCGAGGACGACCTCGTCGAGAGCGTCGAGCGTTCCCGAGCCGAGATCCTGGCGCTCGCGCTCGTCACGCTCCCGAAGGGGGAGGCGGAGGCCGTGCTGCGCCGATTGCGCCGCCGGATTCCCGACCGGATCGAGATCTGGATCGGAGGCGCCGGGAGCCTGCGCTGTGCGCCGATTCGCGGGGTCGTGAACGTCGCCAACCTCGACCAGCTCGCGTCGCATGTCGCCCTGCGGCGGCTCGCCCGCGACGCGCAGGGCTCGGTCGACGAACGGGAGCAATGATGGAGCGGGTCGCAATCATCGGCGCCGGTATCGCGGGGCTGCAGCTCGGACGGCGGCTGCAGGGGGCGGGCATCGCGGTCTCGCTCTTCGACAAGGCACGGGGACCGGCGGGGCGCATCGCCACGCGGCGTCTCGACTACGGGCGCTTCGACCACGGCGCCCAGTACTTCACGGCGCGCGATCCGGTCTTCGCAGCGCAGGTCGAGGATTGGTGCGCCCGCGGCGTCGCGGCACGCTGGACGGGGCGGATCGTGACGCTGTCGGGTGGGGCAATCGAGCCGGAGCCGTCGCCCGTCCCGCGTCATGTCGGTGTCCCGAGCATGAGCGCGATGGCGCGGGATCTCGCGACCGGGGCGGACGTGAGGGTCGGCGTGCGCATCGCATCGGTCCGGCGGACGAACGCGCGCTGGGGACTCGTCGCGGACGACGGCCAGGCGTTCGAGGGCTTCGACGGGCTCGTCTCCGCCGTGCCCGCGCCGCAGGCGGCTCCGTTCCTGGCGAGCTCGACCGAGCTCGGCCTGCATGCCCGCTGCGCGCAGTTCGATCCCTGTCATGCCCTGATGATCGAGTTCGAGGAGCCCGTCGGCGCGGACTTCGATGCCGCTTTCGTGAAGGACTCTGCGGTCGGCTGGGTCGCACGTGAGGCGAGCAAGCCGGGGCGGGCGGCTTCGAACGGCTGGGTGGTGCATTCGACCGCCGCGTGGAGCCGCGCGAACGTCGACCGGAAGGCGGAAGAGGTGCATGAGGTCCTGCGCGGCGCCTTCGCGGCAGCGCTCGGGGGCAGGCTTCCCGGGATTCGCGGGGCGGCGGTGCATCGATGGCTCTATGCGCGGGCGGCCGGTCCCGTCGTCGGCGCGGCGCTCTGGGATGGCAAGTTCGGCCTCGGCGTCTGCGGCGACTGGCTCCGGGGCGACAGGATCGAAGACGCGTTCCTGTCGGCCGAGCGCCTGGCAGACCTCATGCTCGCATCGCGCGAGCGGGACGAACTGAGCTGATGCGCGGACTGCACTGGTTCCGGAACGATCTACGGCTCGACGACAACCGCTCCCTTTCGGCCCTCGCCGAACGCGTCGATGAATGGTTGCCCGTCTTCGTGTTCGATCCGGAGCTGCTCGGGCGCAGCCCCCGCGCGCTTCCGCGCACGCGATTCCTGATCGACTGTCTCGAACGCCTGCGCGCCGATCTCGAAGCGCAGGGCATTCCGATGCAGATCCTCTCGGGTCAGCCGGAGGTCGTGCTCCCGCAGCTCGCGCGAGACGCGAAGGCCTCGCTCGTCTCCTGGAACGCCGCGCCGACGCCGCTCGGCGAGCGCCGCGATGCCCGGGTCGACGCGGCCCTTCGGCGCGCCGGTGCCGAGCCGCTCGTTCTGCGCGATCACACCGTGTTCGGACCCGACGAGATCCGCACGCGGACGGGCGGACGTTATGTCGTCTATACGCCCTACCGGAACGCCTGGTGGGAAGCATGGGAGCGCGGGCCCCGGGGCGCCTCGGGGCGCAGTCGGCTCCCGGCCCGCGCAATCGCCGGATTCGATCGTCGGCCGGAAATCGATCTTCCGCGCGAGGGGGCCTCCGCGCCCGAGGCACCCGGGCTGCCTGGAGCGTCCGCAGGTCCGGACGGCCCGGCAGCGGCGAGCCTGCCGCGCGGTGGCGAGAAGGAGGCACGCCTCCGACTCACGACCTTTCTCGGCGAAGCGGCCGCAGACTACGCCGCGCTGCGCGACCGGCCCGACCGCGACGGGACCTCCCGCCTCTCGCCCCATCTGCGCTTCGGGACGATCTCCGTCCGCCGCTGCTTCAGCGAAGCGCTGAGCGCCGCTCGGGCCGAGCCGCGCGCGAAGGCGGGCATCCGGAAATGGCTCGACGAGCTCGTCTGGCGCGAGTTCTACCATGCGGTGCTCGCGCATTCGCCGCACGTCCTGACGCGCAGCTTTCGTCCCGAATACGACGCGCTCGCCTGGCGCGACGACGATGCGGGCTTCGAGGCCTGGAAGGAAGGGCGGACGGGCTATCCCTTCGTCGACGCCGGCATGCGCCAGCTCCGCGCGACGGGCTGGATGCACAATCGCGCGCGCATGGTCGTCGCGAGCTTCCTGACGAAGGACCTGCTGATCGACTGGCGGCGCGGGGAGCGCCATTTCTTCGACGCCCTCGTCGACGGCGATCCCGCCTCGAACAACGGCGGCTGGCAATGGTCGGCCTCGACCGGAACCGACGCACAGCCGTATTTCCGGATCTTCAATCCCGTCTCGCAGGGCGAGCGTTTCGATCCGGAGGGAGGCTACGTCCGGCGCTGGATTCCCGAGCTGGGCGACCTGCCGGCGAAGCGGATCCACGCGCCCTGGATCAAGGGCGAGCCGCCGCGGGGCTATCCGCTGCCGATCGTCGACCACGACTTCGCCCGCAAGCGCGCGCTCGATGCATACAAGGCGGCGAGCGCATCGAAGGCGTAGAGGAAATGCCGGAGGGCACCGTGCGTGGAGCCCCTTCGCCCGGCTCGCGAGTCGATCCTCGAGGCGTCAGCGCTCCATCGACGCTCGCACGCGCTCCTCGCGATAGGCGAAGATGCGATCGAGCTTGCGGCGAACGAGCGGATGGACGATGCCCCCGAACGGTTCGAGGGGAAGGCGGTACTGGACGTCGTCGCGGATGCGGGTCGAGAATGGGGAGAGCGCTTCGAACCGATGCTCGTGGATCCAGACACGGAAGGGACCGGACTCCTGTTCGTCGATGAAGCGGCGCCCGGGCTCCCAGGCCGTGATGCGGGTCTTCCAGGTGAAGGGCACGGCGTAGAGGCTGAGGCGATAGTCGATACGGGCCCCGACATGCATCGCGATGGGCAGCGGCGTCAGGATCTGGAAGCGCAGCTCGGGCGGCGTGATGGCCTCGAGGTTGCCGGCGTCGGAGAAGAAGGCGAAGACCTCGTCGATCGGGCGGGCGAGGGTGATGTCGGTCGAGATGCGGTGGTTCATGGGCCTCTCGAGAACTCGGATGCGAGCGCGAGTCGATCCTAAGAGGGGGCGTCGTCGTGTCAAGCGAAGCAGGAGGAGAGCGCGTGAGCGAAGCGGCGGGCGAGCCGGTCTGGCGTAAATGGCACGATGATGGCCAACCGGTGCGCCTCGGCGTCTCGGCGTGTCTGCTCGGGGCCGAGGTCCGCTTCGACGGGGGCCACAAACGCGACCGCTATCTGACCGACGTGCTCGGCGTGAACGTGACCTGGCTGCCGGTCTGCCCCGAGCTCGAGATCGGGCTCGGGATCCCGCGACCGACGATCCAGCTCCGGGGCGGCGAGCGCGGCGATCGGCTCGTCCTGCGCGAGGGCGGCGAAGATCTCACGGACGCGATGCGCGCATATGCCGATGCGCGCACGGCCGAGCTCGATGCGCTCGGGCTCGACGGCTATGTCCTCAAGAAGGATTCGCCCTCCTGCGGCATGGCCCGAGTGCGCGTGCATGGAGCGCCCGGCGGCATGCCGCAGCGGACGGGTGTCGGCCACTTCGTGCAGGCGCTGGAGCGGCGCATGCCGCTGCTGCCCCTCGAAGAGGAGGGGCGGCTGAACGATCCGCCCCTGCGCGAGCGCTTCATCGAGGCGATCTTCAGCCGCAATCGCTGGCGTGTGCTCGTCTCGCGCGGCCTATCGCGCAAGTCGCTCGTCGCCTTTCATGAAGCCCACAAGATGCTGCTGCTCGCCCACGACGAGTCGATCTATCGTCGCCTCGGCCGCCTCGTCGGCGGCCTGGGCCAGCAGCCCGACGAAGAGATCTACGCGAGCTACGGGCAGCTCTTCGCCGAGGCCTTCCAGCGGCGCGCGACCATCGCGCGCCACGTCAACGTCCTCGAACATCTCTTCGGCTACCTGAAGAAGCGCGTCTCGAGCGTCGAGAAACGGGAGATCGCCTCCGCCATCGCGGAGTATCGGGCGGGGCGCGTTCCGCTGATCGTGCCGATCTCGCTGCTGCGATTCCTCGTGGCTTCGCACGACGTGGAGTATGTGCGCGGGCAGCTCTACCTCGAGCCGCATCCGCGGGAGCTAATGCTCCGCAATCACGTCTGACGTGGCTCGCCAATTGTTCCTGGCACGATCCCTGCTCTCAAAGGGCTCATGCCGACCCACACCACCTCTCGCGACGCCTTCAAGCCGCCCCACTGCCCCAATCCCGATTGCCTTTTCCATCTGGAATCAACCGCTTGGCGCTTCAAACGTGCCGGCTTCTACCACCGCGAGGCCCGCCCCCACCGCATCCAGCGCTACCGCTGTTCACACTGCCGCCGAGCCTTCAGTTCACAAACCTTCTCCCCCACCTACTGGCTCCGCCGACCCGACTTGCTCGAGCCCGTCTTCCGCGCCGAAGTCGCCGGCTCCGGCCACCGCCAGATCGCCCGCCAATTCGGCGTCGTCCACGCCACCATCCAGCGCCTCGTCGACCGACTCGGCCGACACTGTCTCCTGCTCCACGAGCTGTCTCGTAAAAAGGCCCGCGCCCAGCTGGCCCACGAGCCCCTCATCATGGACGGCCTCGGCACCTTCGCCGGCGGCCAGTACTGGCCCCTCGAACTGACCGGCCTCATCGGCGCCGCCTCCTACTACAGCCACGACTTCGTCGTCACCGAACGCCGCCGTGGCGGAACCATGACCGAGCTGCAGAAGAAGCGAAGAGCCGCCTACGAGCAAAAGCTCGGCCGCCCCGACCCGAAGGCCCTGACCCGCGACGTCCTCGAGCTCCTCCGAACGAACCTCCCCGCCGCCGTCCCGATCGAGCTGCACACCGACGAGAAGTCCGAATACCGAACCGCCCTGAAACGCCTCCACCACCCCGAACTCGCCCACGAGACGACTCACTCGAAGGCTCCCCGCACCGCGAAGAACCCCCTGTTCGCGATCAACGCCCATCACATGTTCGTGCGCCACAGCGGTGCGAACCACAAGCGCGAGACGGTGGCGTTCTCGAAGCGGATCCAGGCCGTGATCCACCGCCACGCGATCTTCCAGGTGTGGCGGAACCTGGTGAAGGCAGCGTCGGAGCGGCAGCCGGAGAAGGGAACGCCCGCCCAGCGGCTCGGGATCACGCGGGTGCGATGGAGCATCGGGCGGGTGCTAAAGGCTCGGCTGTTCCCGACTCGGATCGAGATCCCCGAGCGCGTGCGGCAGAGCTACCGAGGCGCGTTCATGAGTCGGTTCATGAGACGAGAGCGAGTGCACGGGCTGCGGCGGGCATATTGAAACGGGTTAGTCGAGCGGGAGCCAGAAGTCCGGTGTCTTCGAAACTCGCGTATTGATCCGCGGCTCGAATCGCCCTCGGTTGGATCGATGCAGACCCAGTCTTCGAGCCACGTCCTACTCGATGTCTTCGGGCTCGAGCGAGGAGTCCATGCCCTCGCGCTGAAGCGGATCGTACGCGTCCTCGTCGTGGGTATCCCCGTCGCCGTTCGTCACCCCCTCGAGATCGATGTCCTGCTCTCGGGACTCGATCCCGACCCGGAACGCCGCGAAGCCGGGCATCACGATCTGGTTGAGCGCCATGCCGAGCACGCGCCCCCGGACGGGCGACTTGAGCACGTCCCGGGCGTTCGTCACCGGGTCGACGACCGCGCCGAGCGTCTGTCCGACCTCGACCCGATCGCCGAGCTCGACCGAGCCGAGCAGGATCCCGCTCCCGCTCGTCCGGACCCAGATCGACTCGTAGAAGACCGGCTGCGGATCCACCCAGAGATGGAAGCGCGCGATCATGCCGAGCGAGTCCATCAGACTTTCGATCGCCCGCACCCCCTGCTCGACCTCCTCGGGCTGGAGCCGCATCGGCTCGCCCGCCTCGATCGTCACGGCCGCGATTCCCGACCGTGTCGCCGCCGCCCGCAGCGAGCGCTCGCGGTCGTTCGAATGCAGCACTGCGATCGCGCCGAAGCCCTTCGTCATGGCGAGGATGCGCGGATTCGAGAGGTCGGCGCGGAGCTGGGGCAGGTTGGCGCGGTGGAACGAGCCCGTATGCAGATCGACGAGGTAATCGCAGTGGCGGATCACGGACTCGAAGAAGGAGTAGGCGACCCGGGAGGCGAGACTTCCGCGCGGATTGCCCGGGAAATAGCGGTTCAGGTCGCGGCGGTCGGGCAGATAGCGCGAGGCGCGCTGGAACCCGACGATGTTGACCACGGGAACGCCGACGAGGGTCCCGGCGAGGGTCTCCGGATCGATCGAGTGGTAGACGCGGCGGACGATCTCGATGCCGTTCAGCTCGTCGCCGTGGATCGCGGCCGTCAGGCAGAGGACGGGGCCCGGTGAGACGCCGTGGGCGACGAGTACGGGGGTATCGACCTGGAGCCCGGCAACTTCGTTGTTCGCATGCCAGCCGAGGGTCGCGCGTTTGCCCGCCTCGACCTGGCTTCCGAGCATCTGGATGGGCTCGGGCAGCAACCCGCCTGCCGGCTGGGATGCGTCTTCTTCTCCCTCGAGCCGCTCGCCCGATTCGGCCGATCCGATGGGCATCGCGTCCGGGGGCGCGGCCGTGGGAGGCTTGGGTGGCGTGGGCGGATTCGGAGCGGGGCCGGCGGGCGGAGCGGCGGCGGCCGGCTGCGGAGCGGCGGTCGGGGTTTGTCCCGAGGCCTCGACGGCGGAGACGCCCGCAAGGCTCGCGATCGCGAGCCAGAGCCCGGTCCGGATGACTTCCCGGCCGATTGCCTCCGCGATCCGTCGCCCCATCACAGCGCTTTCCTTTCGCACCGCAGATCCCGCCTCGATCGAGACGCGCAGTACTCCACATCGGTTCACGCGCATCGAACTTGGGGGCCCGTCTGCGCTGGAGCGGGCGAATGGGGTGGTAGGATATGGGCCGCTCGGGGAATCGACAATCCACGGGGGGATCCGCGGGTGGATCCGCGGGTCGGAATCCGCGGTCGAGAAGATCGGCGAAGCGCGGTAAGCAGCGGCAAACAGCGCCAAGAGGAGTACCGGGTGTCAGCGAGTCGCGCAGGGATGGGGTGGCTCGGCCGTGCGGCGGGGCTGCTCACGGCCGGCTCGTTGCTGGTATTCGCCGTCGCCGCCGGGGCCCAGGGCGTGCAGTCGAAGGAGTCTCCCGCGGACGCAGACAGCAAGCAGATCGCCGGTTGGGTCGAACGCATCGCGATGCTGCCGGGCGAGGAGATCGCCCTCGCGAAGCTCGATACCGGCGCCAAGACTTCGTCGATCCACGCCGAAGACATCGAGCGATTCGAGCAGCAGGGCGAAGCCTGGGTCCGCTATACCCTCGTGCTCAAAGAGTCGAAGACCCGGGTCCACCGTCTCCCGCGCGAATCCCGGATCGTCCGCAAGGTCTACATCAAGGACCACGAAAAGCGTCCCGATGCACGGCCCGTCGTCGAGTTGGAGTTCTGCATGGACGGGCGTCGACATTCCGCGCGCTTCTCCCTCGTCGATCGGAGCGCCTTCCTCTATTCGGTGCTGCTCGGTCGGGAGTTCCTCGCCGGTACCTTCGTCGTGGATCCCGAGACGACCTTCCTGATCGGTGCCTCCTGCGAATCGCGAAGCGGACCGGAGAGACGAGCGCCTTGAAGACCCGTTCGATCTACGTCGCTGCGTTCGTCATCGCCGCGATCGGTCTCCTCCTCTTTTTCATCAAGGTCGATCGCCTCGGCCTTCCGCTCGTGCCCAACCAGGACACCGCGGTCTGGACGATCGAGGCGCGCGCGCGCTTCGAGGGCCGCGGCGGTCCGCTCACGGCGCGGCTCGAGATCCCGGCCGAGCCGCTCGGCTTCGAGC
>CAUJGH010000166.1 GCA_963169575.1 Myxococcota bacterium
AGAGCGCGACCGTCCCCTCCCCTTCCCGCACAGCCTGCCCGGCCCGCTTCGCACTCTTCGGGAAGAGCACGGCACCGTCCCGGATCGCCTCGCCATCGAGCCCGAAGACCGCGCCGAGAATCTCGGTTTCGAGAATCCGCACCATCAGCGACTCGCCGAGCGGGTCTGCGCGCTGGATCAGAAGGGGATCGCCGGAAGCCGGTTCCGCGACGAAGGCCGGATGGTCGGCGAGCGGCGCCAGATGGGTCGCGAGAAAAGCGTCGATCCGATCGAGCTCGGGCCGCGGCAGGCGGGTCACCCGCCACTGCGGCAAACGCTTGCGCCATTCGTCCTCCGAAGGCGCCGGAAGACGGGCGACGACCCGATGGATCGGCAGGAGCAGACTTCCCCGCGCGTAGGCGTTCGCGAAGTAGGCGATCGTCGACTGCCACGGCGCATCCGGCCGGTCGCCCTCGCGCGCACGACATTCGCGACGGTATTCGAGGGCCGTTTCGTAGCGGTGGTGGCCATCGGCGATCACGCTCGGACGCGCCGCGAGAAAGCCCTCGATGCGGGCGATCGCGGCCGGCTCCGCCAGACGCGCGAGGCGGTACTCGACCCCGGCGCCGTCGCGGGCCCGTCCGACCTCGGACCGGTCGAGCGCCTCCGCGAGCAGCGCGCCGAGCTCGTCCTGCGGATCCTCGTAGAGCAGGAAGACGCTCGAGAGGTTCGCCTCCGCCGCGCGCAGGAGCTTCAGGCGATCGGCCTTGGGGCCGGCGAGCGTGCGTTCGTGGGGCCGCACGATCCGAGCCTCGTACTCCTCGAGGCCGAGCTCCGCGAAGAAGCCGATCCGCTCGAGGCTCGCGCCGTCCGGCGCGACGTAACGCTGGCCCATCACGTAGTAGGCCGGCTCGGGGTCCTGGATCAGGACGCCTTCCGAACGCCAGACGTCGAAAGTCCCGCGGATCCAGCCGTAGTCGGCGGCAGCTTCGTCGGCGACGTCGCGGGTCAGCTCGAAGCGGATCGCATTGTGGGGATCGCGATCGAAGAAGCTCGCACGCTCGTCCGCCGCGATCACGTCGTAGGGCGGCACGATCACGGCCGACAGGTCGACGCGCCGGGGGTCGTAGCGAACGGCTCGAAACGGGCGGGCAGCGGTCATCGGGCGATCGTCTCCTCGACTTCGGCAAATGAACGGCGACGCCCCATGCAGCGGCACCTCTACGGCAGAACCAGACGGACTCGACTAGCGCCGCAGCGCCCTCGCCGCGATGTCATGCCGAAAATGGCGGCCCTCGAAACCGACCTTCTCCGCTGCGCGATAGGCTCGCTCGCAGGCTTCGGCGACCGAATCGCCCCGTGCCGTGATGCCGAGAACCCGGCCGCCCGCCGTCTCGAAGGCCGCCCCGTCGGCGGTCTGCCGCGTGCCGGCATGGAAGACGACGAGATCGCCCGACAGCGCGTCGGGCCCGAGATCGTCGAGGCCCGAGATCCGCTTGCCCGTCGCGTATGCCCGCGGATATCCCCCCGACGCCAGCACCACGCAGACGGCGGCCTCGCCCCATTCGACCGCCGTCGCCTCGGCGAGCTCGCCGCGGGCCGCCGCGTCGAGCAGCGGCAGGAGATCGCTCTTCATCCGCAGCATCAAGGGCTGGGTCTCCGGATCCCCGAAACGCACGTTGAACTCGATCACCCGGGGATCGCCCACCGCGTCGATCATGAGGCCGACGAAGAGGACGCCCTGAAAGGGATGGCCCTCGCTCGCCATGCCGCGGATCACCGGATGCACGACGCGTTCGAGGATCTTCTTCTCGACGGATTCCGTCACGACGGGCGCCGGTGAGTAGGCGCCCATGCCGCCCGTGTTCTCGCCGAGGTCGCCGTCGAGGGCGCGCTTGTGGTCCTGGGCAGCGGCGAGGGTCACGATGCGGGTGCCGTCGGTGATCGCGTAGTACGAGACCTCCTCACCCTCGAGCCATTCTTCGATCACCACGCGATCGCCGGCATCCCCGAAGCGCCTGGCCGACATCATCTCGTCGATCGCGACATGGGCCTCGGCAGCCGAGGGGCACATCGCGACACCCTTGCCCGCCGCGAGGCCGTCCGCCTTCACGACGCAGGGCCGCGCGAGCGCGTCGACATGGGCATGGGCCGCCGCGGCCTCTTCGAAGGTGGCATGGCCGGCGGTCGGAATCGCGTGGCGCGCCATGAAGGCCTTGGCGAAGGCTTTGCTGCCCTCGAGCTGCGCTGCGGCGGCGGAGGGACCGAAGGTCGCGATGCCCGCGGCACGCAGCCGGTCCGCCAACCCCGCCGTCAGCGGATCCTCGGGCCCGACGACGACGAGATCGATCGCCTCGGCCCGCGCGAGGGCCACGATCGCCGCCAGATCGTTGGCCTTGACCTCCGGATGACAAGCGGCGAGCGCCGCCATCCCCGCGCTCCCCGGCGCGACATGCAGCCGCTCGAGGCGCTCGCTCTGCGCGAGCTTCCATACGAGCGCATGCTCGCGCCCCCCGCTCCCGATGACGAGCACCCTCAATCGCCCTCTCCCTCACTCACGCCCGCCCCGCGGCTCGCTGTCGAGCGCCCTCGACTCATTGTCGAGCGCCGGCGGCTCAATGTCGAAAATGCCGCGTGCCCGTCAGCAGCATCGGTATCCCCAGTCGGTCGGCCGCCGCGATGACCTCTTCGTCGCGGGTCGAGCCGCCCGGCTGGACCACCGCGGCCGCCCCGGCCGCGATCGCGGTCTCGAGGCCGTCTGCGAACGGGAAGAAGGCATCGCTCGCGAGCACCGATCCCTCGAGCGAGATCCCGACGCGCGCTGCCTTCGCCGCCGCGGCGTGGACGGCATCGACGCGAGAGGTCGCGCCGCCGCCGATCGCGAGCGTGCGGTTCTCGGCGGCGAAGACGATGGCGTTGCTCTTGACGTGCTTCACGACGCGCCAGGCGAACTCGAGCGCCCGCCGCTGCGCCTCGCTCGGCGCCTGCTTCGTCGCGAGCCTCGCGCTCAGGACTTCGTCCGGCGCCGGATCGGCCTGCTGTACGAGCAGGCCCCCGAAGACGCGCCGAACCTCGAGCTGCGACGGATCGATCTCGCCCCGGTCGAAGCGCAGGAGCCGGCGATTCTTCTTCTTCTTGAGCAGTGCGAGCGCCTCGTCGCTGAAGCCCGGGGCGACCAGCACCTCCGTGAAGATCTCGTCGACCTTCGCGGCGAGTGCGAGATCGAAGGGCTGGTTCGAAACGATGATCCCGCCGAAGGGCGATTCCGGATCGGTCTCGAAGGCGCGCTCGTAGGCCTCGAGCGGCGTCCGGCCGGAACCGACACCGCAGGGCGTATTATGCTTCAGGATCGCGACGACGGCGGCGTCGGTCGCATCTGCACCAGCCGAAGGCATGAAATCGACGATCAGCGCGAGCGCCGCCTGCGCGTCGATCAGGTTGTTGTAGGAGAGTTCCTTGCCGTGGAGCAGCTCGGCCACCTCGGAGAAGCGGCCGTAGAGGGCGGCCTGCTGATGCGGGTTCTCGCCGTAGCGGAGCGTCTCGGCCTTCTCCAGCGAGAGGAAGAGGCGCTCCGGGAAGGTCGGCGCCGGGACCTCGGGATCGTTGTCCGTCAGCCACTGGAAGATCGCCGCGTCGTAGGCCGCCGTATGCCCGAAGGCCTTCAAGGCCAGCCGACGCCGCGTCGCATCGGAGAGCCCCCCCCGCTCCCTCAGCTCGCTCGCGAGCGATAAATAGTCGGCCGGGTCGCAGGCGACCGCGACGAAGGCATGGTTCTTCGCCGCCGAGCGGATCATCGAGGGGCCACCGATGTCGATGTTCTCGACGGCCTGCGCGCGGGTCACGCCGGGCCGCGACACCGTCGCCTCGAACGGATAGAGATTGCAGACGACGAGGTCGATCTCGCCGATCGCATGGGCCGCGAGATCGGCGCGGTCGGATTCGAGGTTGCGCCGGGCGAGGATGCCGCCGTGGATCTTCGGATGCAGCGTCTTGACGCGGTCGCCGAGCATCTCGGGGCTCGCCGTCAGCGCCGCGACGTCGAGCACCGGGAGACCGGCGTCGCGCAAGGCGGTCGCCGTCCCGCCCGAGGCGATCAGCTCGACGCCGAGGCTGTGGAGCTCCTTCGCGAGCTCGAGCAAACCCGATTTGTCGGAGACGGAGAGCAGCGCGCGGGCGATCCGGCGAACGCCACGCGCCGCGTCGTAGGACGGATCCTCGACGATCCGGGAGGACTGGGAATCATGTGAGGCCACGGGACTCTCCTGCGCGGGCCGGTCGGCGGGGCGCACGCTTCGCGCGGCCCTCGCGACGCGGCCGATCGGCCGGGCGGGCCACCCTGCACGTCGCACGCGCTTCGGGCGCTGCTTTCTCGGGGATTCTGGGGGCCCGCTCTTTGTACCCGCGCCCGCTGCCATCGTCAAACGGCGCGATCGAAGGCCGGCGGCTCGGCGGGCGGTGCGCCTTCGCCGTAGCGGCGCGGGACCCGGGCGCCGATCCCGACCAGGATCTCGTAGCCGAGCGTCCCGGCGGCCGAGGCGAAATCCTCGACCGGAATCCGCAGGCCCTCGGGCGTGCGGCCGAAGACGGTGGCGACGTCGCCGACCTCGACCGGAGCGTCCGCGACCTCGACGCCGATGTAGTCCATCGAGGCCCGGCCCACGATCGGCCGCATCGCACCAGCGAGGAAGACGCGACCGCCGCCGCTCGCCGCCGCCCGCGGAATTCCGTCCGCGTAGCCGAGCGGGAGCGTCGCGATCGTCGTCGCCCGCGCAGCCCGCCAGGTCGCGCCGTACCCGACCGACTCCCCGCGCGCGACCCGGCGCGTCGCGACGACACGCGCCGCCAGCGTCATGACCGGCTCGAGCTCGAGCGCCTCGGCCCCCCGGCCGACGACCGCCCCGGGTCCGGCGACGGCCCGGGGCCCGGCGACGGCCTCGAGCCCGGCGACGGCCGGGGGCCCGACGAAGGGCGAGACCCCGAAGAGCATCAGCCCCGGCCGCACGGCCTGGGTCACGAGCGGCGAGCGCGGATCGGCCGCAAAGCGCGACTCCGGATCGCCCGCCCCCTTGCCCTCGAGCTCCGGCAGCCGCAGCAGCCCCGCCGAATTCGCCATGTGGACACCGGGCCGCGCAGCGCCCCGGGCGACGTAGGCGTCCACGATCTCTGCGAGCAGCGACCACTGGGCCCGCGAAGGCTCCGGGTCGATCGCGTCCGCGCAGGCGAGATGGCTGAAGAGACCGCTGAGAACGAGCTGAGGCGTCGCCCGCAGCTTCTCGAGGAAGGCCGGCGCCGCCTCCCGCGAAACGCCCATCCGGCGCATGCCGGTATCGATCTCGACCTCGACCGAGAGCGGCGAATCCGAGCGCGCGTAGCGCCGCGCGAGCTCGAGGCCACGCAGATCGTGGAGGACGGGCGTCAGACCCCATTTGACGGCGCGCTCCGCCGTCGGCCCGTCGTCGAGGCCGCCGAGCAGCAGGATCGGCGCCATGATCCCCGCCCGCCGCAGCTTCGCGCCCTCCGCGACACTGACGACGGCGAGGCGCCCGACCCCTTCCTGGAGCAGCACGCGCGCCACCGGCTCGGCGCCGTGGCCGTACGCGTCGGCCTTCACGACGGCGATCACGCTGCGTCCCGCCGCGCAGGCGATCGCGCGGCGCGCGTTGTGGCGCAGGGCGGAGAGGTCGATCCAGGCCCAGGCCGGCCGCTCCTCCGCGACTTCGCGCATCCCACGTCTCCTCGCCGCACCGGAAGTCCTCGCCGCATCGGCGGGCCTCGCCGCACCAGCGGTGCGTCCGCGTCGGCGGGCAGAAGCTAACGAATGCGCGTGCCCCGCGTCTGCTGCGCGCTGCGCGGCGGCGTCCGGAAGCGTCGGTTATGTTCGCCCGAAGTGCACGAATCGCGAGCCGAAGGGACCCGATGAGCGAGACGCCGAGCCTTTCCGGCGAAGAAGCCGCGCCCGAATCCGGGCGAGCGGATCGCGAGTCGGCGCGAGCGCCGGGGCGAGCATCGGGCCACGAGACGCGCCGCGACTCGGGTCCGGCGGCGACGGTGCTCGTGAACGGCGCGGTGATCGAATGGCCGCAGGCGGGCACCGTGGCCGACCTGCTCGTCCGCCTCGGAATGCAGGGCAAGCGGATTGCGGTCTCGATCGATCGGAACGTGATCCCGCGCTCGCGCCATGACGAGGCGACGGTGCGGGCGGGCGACCGGATCGAGATCCTCGAAGCGGTGGGAGGAGGCTAGACATGACGACGGATCGAACGACCGGAGCAGCGGACCGGGGCGCGCGCGAGCCCGTCGCGTTCACGATCGGGAAACACGAATTCCGCTCCCGCCTCATCATCGGCACGGGCAAATACGCGAGCTTCGAGGAGAACCTCGCCTGCGCGGAGGCGTCGGGCGCCGAGATGGTGACGGTGGCGCTGCGGCGGGTGAACTTCGACGCCGCGAAGGGGCCGCGCCTGCTCGACGTGATCTCACCCGAGCGTTTCACGATCCTCCCGAATACCGCCGGCTGCTACACCGCCGACGACGCCGTCACGACCGCCCAGCTCGGCCGCGAGCTGCTCGAGACCGACCTCGTCAAGCTCGAGGTGATCGGCGACGAGCGCACGCTCTTCCCCGATGTCCCCGCGACCCTCGAAGCGGCGAAGCGCCTGATCGCCGACGGCTTCACCGTCCTGCCCTACATCACCGACGATCCGGTCGCCTGTCAGCGCCTCGCCGGCATGGGCTGCCCGGTCGTCATGCCCCTCGCCGCGCCGATCGGCTCGGGCCTCGGCATCCGCAATCCCGCGAACCTGCGCATCATCCTCGAGACGGTCGAGGTCCCGGTCATCGTCGACGCCGGCGTCGGGACGGCGAGCGACGCGGCGATCGCGATGGAGCTCGGTGCGACCGCGCTCCTGATGAATACGGCGATCGCCCAGGCCAAGGACCCCCTCAAGATGGCGGTCGCGATGCGCAAGGCCGTCGAAGCCGGCCGCGCCGCCTACGAAGCGGGCCGGATGCCGAGGCGCTTGTACGCCTCGGCCTCGAGCCCGTTGGATGGAACGGCAGCCTTCTAGCGCGCGGCCGATCCTCTGCGCCGTGCTGGACGGCGACGCGCTCTCGCGCGATCCGCAGAGGTTCGCGGCGAGTCTCTTCGAGGCGGGCGTCGACTGGATCCAGCTGCGTGATCGGAAGATCGAGGCCGCGGCGCTCTTGCGAATCGCGCGGGCGCTCGTCGCCGCCCGGGACGCGGTGCAGCGGACGCAGGCGGCTTCCGGAGCGCCCGGCGCCGGCGCTGCGCGGGCGCTGCGGGTGATCGTCAACAAACGGGCGGACGTCGCGCTCGCGGCGGGGGCGGACGGCGTGCATCTCGGACTCGATGCCCTCGATCCGCGCACGGTCGACGGGCTCACGCCGGGCAATCTTCGGATCGGTGCGTCGCTCCATTCGGTCGCCGAGCTCGAAGAGCGGCTCGCGGGCGCCGAACCCCTGGCCTACGTCCATCTCGCGCCGATCTGGGCGCCGCGCTCGAAGCCGGCTGAGCGGCCCGAGCTCGGGCCTGTCGAGCTCGCGCGAGCGGCCCGGATCGCTGCGCACGCCGGCGTGCCGCTGCTCGCCCAGGGCGGCCTCGATGCGAAGCGCGCTGCCGACGCGATCGCCGCGGGCGCGGCGGGGGTCGCCGTGACCGGCGACATCGGCGGGGCGGCCGATCCCGTCGCCGCTGCGCATGCGCTGCGACGTGCACTCGACGCGCAGGGCGCGGACGAACGGGGCATGGGCTCGGATCCGGGCGTCGGCGAGCGCTGCGAGCGCGCAGGCTCGTGAACCGGAAAAGGCCGCGCGGCTTCAGAGGGTCGACCGCGCGGGCGCAGGGCGCGCCCCTTCGCGTGTCGCGTGTCGGAGGCCCCCCTTCTGCCATGCCCGGATCCCGCATTGCCGTCGGCCTTCCCCGGCCGCTCCGAAACCGGAGCCGGTGCGGGACGCGCGAGCAGATCCTGGGCCGACTCGCCGTCTTCGCATTGGCGTTCGTCGCCTCGACCGCCGCGATCCCCGGGCGCGCGGCCGATCCATTCCTGCGCCGGACGGCGACGGTCCGGGTCGCGGAGAAGGTGGGGCCCGCCGTCGTGAACATCACGACCGAACGTCTGCAGGAGAGCCCGAGCCCTTTCCCCTCCCATCGCCAACCCGACATCGGGCCGCTGTCGGACGATTTCTTCGAACATTTCTTCGAGCCGGGCGAGCGCCGGACGCGGAGCCTCGGATCGGGCGTCATCTTCGACCGCAACGGCCACGTCCTGACCAACGAGCACGTCGTCGCCCGCGCCGATCGCGTGCGGGTCGCGACCTCGGACGGGCGGGAGTTCGACGCGGAGCTCGTCGGCGCGGATCCCCACAACGACCTCGCCGTGCTGCGGATCCTGACGGACGAATCGCTGCCGTTCGTCCCGCCGGGCGACTCCAGCGACCTGATGGTCGGCGAGCCCGTGATCGCGATCGGCAACCCGTTCGGTTTCTCGAATAGCGTGACGACGGGCGTCCTCTCGGCCGTCGACCGCTCGGTGAATGCGCAGGGCAGCTTCGCGTTCCACGGCCTGCTCCAGACCGACGCCGCGATCAATCCGGGCAACTCGGGCGGTCCGCTCCTGAATGCCGAGGGCGAGCTGATCGGCATCAACGCGGCGATCTTCGGCGGCGCCGAAGGGATCGGTTTCGCGATTCCGATCGAGGTCGCGCGCCGGGTGATCCGGGAGCTCCTGCTCTATGGCGAGGTGCATCCGGTCTGGCTCGGCCTCGAGTTCCAGGATCTCGATCCGGCGCTGCGCGACGTGATGGCACTCCCGCGCGGTGTCGGGGGGGCGCTCATCAATCGACTGCATCCCGACAGCCCGGCGTCGCGCGCCGGCATCCGCCGCGGCGATCTCGTCGCGAGCCTCGACGGCCGCACGATCCGCGATGCCGGCCAGCTCTTCGAGATGCTCGAAGGCATGACGCCCGGCCAGAAGCGGATCTTCGAGCTCTATCGCGAAGGCCGCTTCCGGAAGGCCGCCGTCCTCGCCGAGGAGCTCCCGCAATCGGTGGTCGACAGCATCGCCAGCCGCAAGCTCGGCGTCGATCTCTCGCTGTCGACGAAGACCGGAAGCTTCGAGATCACCGCCGTCGCGCCGGACTCCGCTGCGTCGAAGCTCGGCCTGCGACCGGGCGATCGTCTGCTGCGCATGAACGGCGTCACGCTTGCGTCTCGCGAGGATCTGCGACGCGCGGTCGCACGGCTTCGCAGCAGCGCGCGGGCGCTGATCGTGGTTCAACGGGGACCCGGCCGGTACCATCTGACCCTTCCCCTGATCTGAGCGAGGTCGTTCGCGAGCGGCAGCCGACCGCGGCGACCGGGATCGGGCGTTCTTTCGAGAGGAGATGAGAGCATGCGTCGAGTGGGAATCGCGATCGTGACCGCGGGCCTGATGCTGGTCGGCGCCGCCGGCTGCTTCGAGAGCGACGCGAAGGAGCACGCGGGACGCGCCGAGGCGCCCGTGGCCGCCGAGGCGGCGACGCCGGTGGCCTTCGATCTCTTCGGATCCGAGGACGACGACGCCGCACAGGATGCGGGCGCGAGCGACTCTCGGGTCGAGCACGCGGTCTTCTGGCGCACCGAGAGCGGCATCCCGGAGACCCAGCCTGCGGGCATTCCGACGAGCTTCGCCGATCTCGCCGAGCGCGTGGCGCCCGCCGTCGTCAGCATCCAGACCACAGGCACCGTCGATCTCGGCGCCCAGCCTATGCTGCCCCCCGGCTTCGAGGAGTTCTTCGGCGGCGGCCCCTTCGGCCCGCACGCCCCCGGCCGCAAGCACCAGAGCAGTGGCGAGGGCAGCGGCTTCGTCATCTCGA
>CAUJGH010000167.1 GCA_963169575.1 Myxococcota bacterium
CCGCTCGAGGCGCAGCGCGCGCGGGCGATGCTGCGGGCGGATCTCGAGCGGCTCGCGGAGATCAGCCAGATCAAGGGCGACTCGGAATGCCGCAACGGGATGTACGGCGTCTTCGGCGAGCCCGACGAATTCTGCAGCTACGAGCAGTGGCGCGGGCCGGCCTTCGAGGATTGTCGCGAGGGCGTCGGCAAGGGCGCGCTGATGGATCAGGGCTGCGTCTCGCGCACCGACTTTCTGCGTTATGCGCTGCTCGAAGGCTTCCGGGAGCAGCGCCGCATCGGCGTCAATCCCTACAAGCTCGGCATCATCGCGGCGACCGACTCCCACAACGCCAATCCCGGCGACGTCGAGGAGTATTCGTATCAGGGCTGGATGGGCAGCGTCGACGCGAGTCCGGCGCTGCGCCTCGCGGCGGCGCCGGGGCCGGTGACGCTGACGTACAACGCGATGTCGAGCCCCGGCGGCATCGCCGGCGTCTGGGCCGAGGAGAACTCCCGCGACGCGCTCTTCGATGCGATGAAGCGGGGCGAGACCTTCGGAACGAGCGGTCCGCGCATGACGGCGCGCTTCTTCGGCGGCTGGGGTCTGCCCGAAGATCTCTGCTCGCGCTCCGATCTCGTCGAGCGGGGTTATGCCGAAGGCGTCGCGATGGGCGGCGACCTTCCGCCCCGCCCGGCGGCCACCGCCGCGCCGACCTTCGTCGTCAGCGCGCTGCGCGACGGCGGGACGGCCGAACATCCGGGCGGATTGCTGCAGCGGATCCAGATCGTGAAGGGCTGGGTCGATGCGGAGGACGGCTTCCATCAGGTCGTCCACGACGTCGCCGGCGGCGCGAACCGCGCCGACGTCGATCCGGCGACCTGCGAGCCGCGTGGCGAGGGCCACGAGAGTCTCTGCGCGGTCTGGACCGACCCGGCCTTCGATGCCGCGCAGAACGCGGTCTATTCGGTGCGGGTGCTCGAGAACCCGAGCTGTCGCTGGACGGCGCTCCAATGCCTCGAGATCGACGCGGCCGAGCGGCCGCCGGCCTGCTCCGATCCGAAGATCCCGTCGACGATCCAGGAGCGGCTCTGGACCTCGCCGATCTGGTACGAAGCGGGCGCCGCGAGCTGAGCCGTCGGGTTGGCCCCGCGATTCGGAGGGCGGTGCGTCGCTCGCGCGTGTGACCGTGCGGCCGAAGCGATCGGCGCCGCGATTTTTTCTCGCTGCGCCGCGCGCTCTCGTTGGCATCGTTCGCGCTGCCGGTAGACTCTCGCGCCATGCGCATCTTCCTCTTCGTGATCGTTCTCTGTCTGCTCGCGGCCGGCGGCGCGTGGATCCACGCGGGCGGGGCGCCGGGCCCCGTGATCGAGATCTCCGGGCCCGAGGCCGTCGGCCAGATCGGCGACGTGACCGTCGCGGTCGTTTCGCCCGGCGGCGACCTCGATCGGCTCCAGATCGCGCTCGTCCAGGGCGAGCGGACGACGCCGCTCTTCGACTCCCCGGTCGGCGCGGTCGCCGGTGCGCCGGGCGCCGGCGCGGATGCGGGCGCCGGGATCGAGCGCGAAGGCGAGGACCGTGTGCGCGTGACGCGCTCGATCGGCAAGCGGGCGATCCCGAGCCTCGTCGGCGGGAACGCGGAGATCCAGGTGACGGCGGTGCGCCCGGTCCTGTTCGGCCTGCGTCAGGCGACGTCGACGCTCGCGGCGACGGTCGAGGTCCGCCTGATTCCGCCGCAGGTCGCCGTCCTCTCGCTCCATCATTTCATCAACCAGGGCGGCTCCGAGGTCGTCGTCTACCGCGTGAATCCGCCGGATTCGGATTCGGGCGTGCGCGTCGGCGAGATCGAGTACCCGGGCTTCCCGGCGAGCGGCGCCGGCATTCCCGCCGCCGATCCCGGCCTGCGCGTCGCGTTCTTCGCCCTGCTGCCGAGCCAGGACGTCGCGGTCCCGATCCAGGTCTTCGCCCGCGATCCGATCGGCAACGAGGGCACGGGCAGCTTCGACTTCCGCGTCTTCCCGAAGCAGTTCCGCGACAGCCGGATCGAGGTCGACGACCGCTTCCTCGGCCGGGTCGTCCCCGCGATCCTGCAGAACACGCCCGAGTTCGTCGTCGAGAACCCGTCGGATCTCGTCGCCTCCTATCTCCGGATCAATCGCGATCTGCGCAAGCTCAACAACGAGAAGATCTCGAGCCTCGCCCGCGAGACGTCGCCCGAAATTCTCTGGCGCGGCCCCTTCAAGCAGCTGCTCAACACCGCCGTCGAAGCCGGCTTCGCGGATCAGCGGACCTACGTCTACCAGGGCCGCGACATCGACCATCAGGTCCATCTCGGCTTCGATCTCGCCTCGACGATGGCGGCGCCCGTCGTGGCGGCGAACCGCGGCCGTGTCGTCTTCGCCGGCTGGCTCGGGATCTACGGCAACTGCGTGATCGTCGACCACGGCATGGGCCTGCAATCGCTCTACGCCCATCTCTCGTCGATCGGCGTCCAGGAGAGCCAGATCGTCGAGCAGGGCGCCGAGCTCGGGCGCAGCGGCGCGACCGGCCTCGCCGGCGGCGACCATCTCCATTTCACGATGCTGCTCGGCGGCAACGCGGTGACCCCGATCGACTGGTGGAGCAAGCAATGGGTCGAGGATCGGGTCCTGCGCAAATTCATCGAAGCGGGCGCGCCGGCGGACGGCGGCAGCGCCGCGATGGAAAGGGTCGATCCGGAGGCGAGCGCGCAGCGACTCGCCGATCGGGTCGCGCCGCGATGAGTGCCCCGCAGCGCTCCACGGCCTCGCTCGCACGTCGATCGGAGCGGGCGGAGCGCACGCGGACGGAGCGCTTCGGCCTCGTTCCCGCGGCCGCGACGCTCCTGGGCATCCTGCTGATCGGCCCCGCCCTGGCGGTCGGCGAGGAGGCGAATCCGCCCCGGCCCTTCGCGGTCAGCGAGCGCCGCGACGCCTGCCTCGAGTACACGCCCGAACGGCGCGCCTTCTTCGGCGACCTCCACGCCCATACTGCCCGCTCCCAGGACGCATCGACCCAGGATACGCGCGTCACGCCCGCGGACGCCTATCGCTTCGCGCGGGGCGAGGCGATCGGCATCCAGCCCTATGACGACAAGGGGCGCGCACGGCGGACCGTGCAGCTCGCCCGCCCCCTCGACTTCGCCGCCGTGACGGACCACGCCGAGCAGATCGGCGAGGTCCACATCTGCAAGACGCCCGGCCTGCCCGGCCACGATTCGCTCGTCTGCGGCCTCTACCGGAACTTTCCCCGCGTCGCGTTCTTCGTCATGAACGGCCGCTATTCGCTCTTCGAGTCGCGCTGGGGCTTCTGCGGCGAAGGCGCGAAGCACTGCCTCGACGCTGCCGGCATCGTCTGGGGCGAGCATCGGGCCGCCGCCGAGGCCGCCTACGATCGCGGGGCCTCGTGCGGATTCACCAGCTTCGTCGCGTACGAATGGACGGCGAGCGGCCACGACGGCGGGCACCTCCATCGCAACGTGATCTTCCGCAACGAGAAGGTCCCCGCGCTCCCGATCAGCGTGATGGAGACGGGCTCGATGGCGATCGGACTCTGGGAGCGCCTCGACCGCGAATGCCGCGACGGCGCGCCGGGCTGCGAATCGATCACGATCCCGCACAACTCGAATTGGAGTTCCGGCTCCGCCTTCACCTCGGCCGTGACCCCGGCCGCCGAGATCACGGCCGAAGAGACGGCGATCCGCGCGCGCTACGACCGCCTGGTCGAGGTCATGCAGCACAAAGGCGAGTCCGAATGCGCCATGACGCCGGGCGTGACGGATGAAGGCTGCGGATTCGAGAAGGCGATCGACCACCAGAACCCGATGGGCGGCGAGAAGCCGAACGAGATCGACTTCGTCCGCACGGCCTTGAAGCGCGGCCTGGTCCTCGAGCCCGCGCTCGGCGCGAATCCCTTCCGATTCGGATTGATCGGGAGTACCGACACCCATCTCGGGACCCCCGGCCTCGTCGCCGAGCGCGGATTCGGCGGCCACGGCGGCGCCGGCAAGCCCGGCAGCCTCGCGCTCGAGCCCGGCCTCCCCGACGTCGCGGCCCTGAACCCCGGCGGCCTCGCGGTGCTCTGGGCCGAGGAGAACAGCCGCGACGCGCTCTTCGAGGCGATGCTCCGCAAGGAGGCGTATGCGACCAGCGGAACGCGTCCGGAGCTGCGCTTCTTCGGCGGCTGGAGCTATGCCGACGACGCGTGCGCGGGAGCCGAGGTCGCGAAGGCGGGCTATGCGCAGGGCGTGCCGATGGGCGGCGACCTGCCGCCGCGTCCGGAGGGCGCCGGATCGCCGCGCTTCCTCGTCAGCGCGGTGCGCGATCCGCATCCGGAGGGCGGCGATCTCGAGCGCATCGAGATCGTGAAGGGCTGGAGCGAGAACGGCGTCGCGAAGGAATCCGTGCTGACGGTCGCCGGCGGCGATCGCGAGGCCGACGTCGATCTCGCGACCTGCGAGCCCCGCGGCAAGGGTCATGCGCAGCTCTGCCAGGTCTGGACGGATCCGGACTTCGATCCGGCGGCGCCGGCTTTCTATTATGCGCGTCTGCGCGAGAACCCGAGCTGTCGCTGGACCCAGTGGGCCTGCAATGCGGCGGGCGTGCGCTGCGAGGATCCCGCGACGATCGGCGAAGGCTACGAGGTCTGCTGCTCCGGCGAAGTCCCGCCGACGATCCAGGAACGCGCGTGGAACTCGCCGATCTGGTACCAGCCCTGAGCGGCTGCGCCCTGACCATCTTCGAATAACCGAATCGACCGAATCAGCCCACGAATTAGGCAAGATTTGCAAGGAATTAGTCTCGCCTAAACAAATAAGGCAATCCAAGAGTATGCGATGCGAGGCCCTGACAAGAAAGGGAAGACGCTGTCCGGATCGAGCGTTACCAGGCTCGAGAGCATGTCGAATGCGTCCGCATCAAGAGCAGTTCCCGCGAGCGAAAGAGACAACTTGGGCCCGCATCGCGAAACTACCGGGAATCATCAAGCGGCCGATCAGTATTTTTATTCTGGCAGGCTCCCTACTGTCGCTGTATTCGATCCTTCCGAACGTAACTTTCGACGCAAGAGAATTCGACCCAAGAACTCCGCTTTCTGAGATGATATTCAACGCGAGCAACGACGGATTATTCCCACTGTGGCGCGTACGAATGGGATGCGAAATCACGCACCTCGTCGACTCTGCACAAACAAACATTCTCGAAGCGAGAGTTCAGACCGACGTCAGCGCGGGCACTCTACGACCCAACCAATCGACGATTGTTGCATGCAGCGTTCCGATAGGCATGGCGGAAGGAATATTCATCACCTCAGCGGAGGTAGAATTGAGCATTCTTGCAGACCCATTGCCCGTCGCATTTTTGAGTCGAATGTTGTGCGCGCTATCGTCAGCTTGTGAGCAGAAACAGCGATTCATTGGAAGGCTAGTGAAGCCGTTCAAGTTCGAATGGCTACCGGTCGCGGAACCAGACCACAGATGAACAAGATCGCAGCAGATGACTTAATGCGTGACTAACTCGTGCCTAGAGCCTTGATGCCCTCCACTAAAAGCCGAACTGGCACGGCGAAAGAATGGATATCCTGGAGGCTCGTGTGAGCAACCAGGAATACGACTCCCCAGGCCCTCAGGCGCTCAGGCCGATTCGGCCTGGGACGGGAATCGGACGAAGGCGAGCAGCAGACCGCCGGTCAGCAACAGGCCGATCTGGACCAGGAATCCGGTCGCATAGCTGCCCGTCGCGCCCTCCAGCAGATGCGAGAGCGCCGAGGCACCGGCGAGCAGCGGAATCGCCGCCATCGCCCCGATCCCATTCGCACGCCCGAAGTTCGCCCGGCCGAAGCAGCGCGCCGTCGCGACGCCATGCACCGGCGCAGCACCGCCGATCCCGAGTCCATAGAGGGCACCGGTCGCGAGAAAGACGGGATAGCTCGGCTCGAAGAAGAAGATCAGCCAGACGAGCATGTTGACGAGCACGATCATCACGATCGAAGGCTTGAGCGGGGCGACGTCGGCGAGGCCGCCGATGACGACCTTGCCGAACAGCGAGAACGGCACCATCGCCCCGAAGAACACCGCGGACTGCTGGGCGCTGAACCCGAGATCGCGACCGAACTCGACGAGCAATCCCATCAGCACGATCGGCGACGTCATCACCAGGCCGAACCCGAACGCGAGCAGCCAGAGCCGCGGATCCCGGGCGAGCTCGCCGGTTTCGCGCATTCCCTCGAGGCCCGGCGCGGGATTCGACGCGAGTGATCGGCTCTCGCCGACCTGGGCCGCCGCCTCGCTCGCCCCTGCGCGCGGGGCGTCGGGCGGGTCGCCGTCCGGTCGTTGGTCGACCTCTTCCGGCCTTCCGATCACGAAGAGCGCGAACAGGGGTACCGCGACGAGCAGCGTCCAGACGCCGAACGCCCCCGCCGCCGTCCGCCAACCGTAGGCATCGATCAAGGCCTGGGCGCTCACCGGCGCGAGAAAGGTGGCGAGGGTGCCCCCCGCGACCGTCAGGCCCAGGGCGAGTCCGCGCCGCCGCGCATACCAATTGGTCGTCAGCGCCATCGAGGGCACGGCCCCGAAGACGGCCGCGCCGAGACAGACGAATCCGATGAACGCGACCGACGCCTGCCAGAGCTGCTCGGCGCGCGACAGCAGGATCAATCCGATACCGGTCACCGCAGCACCCGTGGCCATCATCGAGCGCGCCCGCCCCTGATCGAGCCAGCGGCCGACGAAGGGCGCCGCGACACCGAGCGCGAGGACGGTGAACGAGGCGCCGAAACCGATCGTCGAGCGCGGCACGCCGAAGGCGGTCGAGACCGGTTCGATGAAATTGCCGAACGCGCCGAACGTGACCGCGCTCGAAAGCAGGTTCGCGAGGGCTGCGAGGGCCACGATGCGCGGCCCAAAGAAGGCCGGTGCGCGCGTCTCCGCGTCGGCGTGGAGCACGCTCGCGACCGGAAGGGCAGCGCCGGTCGTCGTGTCCCGTGCATCGACCGTCATCGGATCTCCTCGCCCCGCCCGGGCGACGGGACGGCAGGCCGACTCTAGATCAGCCCCTCCGGCGTAGCTCCCGTGACGAAATCGCTTCGCTAACGTGGCCGCAGGAGGTCGAACTTCGATGAACCCCCTGGAACTCGCCCCGCAGCTCTTCGACAGCTACTTCAAGTTCTTTCGTCCTGCTCATACCAGCGGGACGGTTCCCGCCCGGATCAAGGAGCTCGCCCGGCTCCGGATCGCGGCGCTGAATGGATGCAATCTCTGCTTGTTCGCCCGCTACGAGGCGGCGACGCTCGAAGGGCTCGACGAGGCGACGGTCTCCCAGCTCCGCCGGCCCGAGGCCGAACGGGAGCTCGCCCCCAGAGAGGATCTGGCGGTTCGATTCGCGGAGCGGATGGCGACTGATTTCCGCACCGTCGACGCCGACTTCATGGCCGAGCTCCGGAAGCATTTCAGCGACGCGGAAATCGCCGAGCTCGGCCTCATGATCGGGCAGTACATGGCGATGGGCCGATTGCTCATGGTCATGGGCGGCAGCGACGGTGCCTGCGAGATCTACGTTCCCCCGAGCTGATCGCCTCGGCCCATCAGGCCCGAACCGCCTTCATGAGATCGGGGATGAAGGCCGCCGGGAAATTCGGGACGACGAGGCCGGGGTTCGATTCGCGCATGAACTCGAACTTCCGCTCGAGCACGATCGCATAACGGACGACGGCGAAGAGCTCGAACCACTCGATGCCGCGAATCGAGCGCCCCGTCCGCTCGCTCCAGCGCTGGTAGAGGCTTTCGGGCGAAGGGATCCCCGGCAACCGCGCGGCTCCGAGCCCCTCGCTGTTGCAGCGATCGATCCAGATGAACCAGGCGAGATCCGTGCGCGGATCGGAGACGTTCGCCATCTCCCAATCGAGTACCGCGGCCGGTACGTCCCCGTCGAAGATCAGGTTGCCGACCCGCGAGTCGCCCCAGCAGAATGCGGGCGCTCCGTCGCTCGGCACCGTCTTCTGCAGCAGCTCCCAGCCCTCGAAGATGCTCGCATCGGCGACCGGGCGGAGCGCCGGCTTGAACATCGTGTCGAAGGTCCGGATCTCCTGGGCGAGCAGCGACTCGCCGCGGCCCGCGCGCGGCAGCCGCGAGAAGTCGTGCTTCGCGAGGTCGATCTGATGGATGCGGGCGAGGACGTCGACGGCGGAGGTCCACATCTTCGTCCGCTGCTTCGCGCTCACATCGTCCTTCAGCCAGCCCGCGATCATCATCGGCGGGTTGTCCGACGGAATCCGTCCCGCGCGGAATCCCATGACGTAGAAATCGCTGCCGAGGACCGACGCGTCGGGCTCGTAGGCGACGAGCGGCGGCGCCGGCAGCCCCTCGCGGGTCATGATCGTCATCATGTCGAATTGCATCTTCAGATCGTGCCGATCGAAGACCTGGCTCACCGGCGGCGCCATCCGCAGCACGAAGCGCTCCTCGCCATGCGAACGCGAACGGGCCTCGAGGATGAGCGTCACGCTGCTCTCGCCGCTCGCCTTGGGAAAGTCGAGGGCGGGAATCGAGAGGCCCTGCCGGTCCGGCAGCCGCGCTGCCAGCCATCGCTCGATGCCGATCCGGATCTTCTCGAGGTCACCAACGTCCTGGGCACCCATGCTCGTCTCCGCTGATTCGGGTTCGTCGCTCGCATCCGGTTCGCCGGGGCCCGATGCGGGGCTCCCCGCTGCGCCGGATCAGAAGGGAATCTCGTCGTCGTCGGTATGCGGCGGCGGCTCGTCGTCCGCCCGCGAAGGGCCGCCCCCGGCCGCACTGCGAGCGGGCGCCTGCCCGGCTTCGTCGCCCGCGCGCTCGATCGACCAGACCTCGAGGCTGTTGAAATAACGGGTCTCGCCCTTCGGGCTCTTCCACTCGCGTCCGCGCAGGCTGAACTCGACGCTGACCGAATCGCCCGGCCCGAAATCGTCGAGAGCGGCGCAGCGATCGCCCGTCAGCTGGAAGAGCACGAGCTGGGGATAGCGGGAGGCGGCGTCGAGCTCGAGCACGAACTCGCGCTTCTTGAAGCGCTGGGTCACCTGCGCTTCCGCGAAGGCGGTATGGATCCGGCCCTGTACCTGCATGTTCATCGTCGGCCCCGATTCGTGGTGGGCAGCGACGTTAGCAGGCGCTGGGAAGGCTGCGCGGGGCCGGGCGGACGGGAGACGGGCCCGAGGCGGGCGGCGGCCGACCGCGGGCCCGGGGGCCGCGCGGCCGGACGCCGCCGCTCAGGCGGTCCGGTCTTCGCGCGGCGGGATCGCCAGCGCGAGCAGGCCGAGACCCATCAGGATCGCCGTGCCCGGCTCGGGGACGACGGTGACCGAGGGATCGAGCAGCGGGGCGTTGCTGCCGAACTGGGTCAGGAAGTCGGCGTAGCCGCCGGCGGCGATCGTGACGCTCCACTGGAAGCCGACGGTGACGTCGCGATTGTTGAGCGGCAGACCCGTGTTCGCGAAGTCGTCGATGCCCGTATCCGTCAGGTCCGCGAGGATCTGCGCATACTGGCTGACGCGATAGGCGTTCGCGCCGTAACCGACGACCGGGGCCGTCTGGGTCGGATCGCTGAAGTTGACCTGGATCCCATCCGGATTCGAGCCGAGCGCGGCGCGATCATTGCCGGCCGTACCGCCGAGATCGAAATCCGAATAGTGGAAGATGTCGATCGTCAGCGCCGAACCGCTGGTATTCGTGATGCGGAGATTCTGGAAGAGATTGCCGCGGTTCGCGCCCGTGTCGAAGACCTCGAAGGAGAGCGCCGCAGAGAACTGGCCCGACGCGGCCGGATCGTTCCAGGCGAGATGACCGACCGAACCGTTGTAGAGCTCGATGTCCGGATTCGCGAAGGCGGACTCGCGGCTGCCGCCCGAGACGCGATAGAACCACCACGACTCGAAAGCCATGTCGCCGGTGCCTGCGCCCGTGAAGGCCACGTCGACCGTGTTGTTCGTGGTCGTCGTGAAGTTGTTCGTGTATCCGAAGGTCACGTCGCCTGCCGTGACACTGCCGATCGCCGATGCGGAGAGCGGGCTCATCGCGGCGAACGATGCGAGGACGAGGGCCTTCCAACCGAGGATCTTGCTCATGGTTTTGCTCCGGACACGCTGGGTCCGGCTTGGATTTCGGGCCGAATCCGGCAGCCCTGTAGGGTTTTCACAGGACATGGGCGAGACTGCCGGCACGCTGCATGCTGCCGCTGCCTGAGTGGCTGCCTGGCTGGCCCGGCGCCCTGCGACGGCGGAATCGAAAGGGGATCGGAGATGGCGGGACCGCTCGCAGGCGTTCGCATCATCGAGGTCGGGGAGGTGATCTCCGCGCCCCTCGGCGTGATGATGCTCGCCGAGCAGGGGGCCGACGTCGTCAAGGTCGAGCCGCCGGGCCATGGTGAAGAGAGCCGGCAGCTCTCCAACTACCGCGCCGGCATGGCGGGCCTCTATGCGAACTGCAACCACGGCAAGCGATCGATCGGCATCGACCTCAAGACCGCGGAAGGCCTCGCCCTCCTCCATGACCTCGTGCGCGGCGCCGACGTCTTCGTCCAGAACTGGCGACCCGGCGCTGCCGAACGCCTGCGCGTCGCCGAGCCGGATCTGCGACGCATCAACCCGCGCCTCGTCTACGCCTCGGTCACGGGCTACGGCGACGACGGCCCCTACGCCGGCCGGCGCGGCTACGACCCGATCTTCCAGTCGCTGACCGGCTGGGTCGCCGCGCAGCTGAACCCCGAAGTCCCGATCCCGGACCTCGTGCGCAACGCGATCGTCGACAAGGCGACCGCCTACACCCTCGCCCAGGCCATCACCGCCGCCCTCTTCGCCCGCGAACGCGGCGCCCCGGGCCAGCACGTGCGCGTCTCCATGCTGGACGCCGGCCTCGTCTTCTTCTGGCCCGACGGCATGCTCCGCCAAACCCTCGTCGGCGACGACGTCGAGAATCCCATGGTGCCCGGCGAGCGCTACCAGCTGACGCCGACCCGCGACGGCCAGCTCGTCGTCTGGGCCGGCACTGCCGAGCAGATGCGCGGCACGCTGCGCGCCGTCGGCCGCGAGGATCTCGCGGGCTCGGCGGGCCAGCGCGGCCGCGCGATGCTGCGGCCCGAGAACGTGCAAGAGCGGACCGAGGCCGTCGCGCAGGGCATGGCGAAGCTCGCGACCGAGGAGGCCTATCGACGCCTGCTCGAATGCGAGGTCCCGGCCGCACCGATCCTCGACCACGCACAGGTCCTCGTCGATCCGCAGATCGCCCACAACGGCACCGTCGTCGAAGCGGTCCATCCCGTCTACGGCCGCTACCGCCGGACCCGTGCAGCCGCGCGCTTCTCGGAGACCGTCGCTGCGCAGACGCCGCCCGCCGCCCTCTACGGCGAACACGGCGACGCGATCCTCGGCGAGCTCGGCCACGACCGGGCGGCGATCGCGGGGCTGCGCGCCCGGGGCGTCGTTCGTTAGGCGGTCGGGCGATGGATCGCGCGCGTCCCGCTCAGCGGATCGCGACGATTTCGCCATGGAGCACGGCGAACCACGCATCGGGCTGCACCGACCAGCGCCGCCAAGCGGCTGCGACGCGCTCGAGCTCCGCGCGCGAGGCGAGCCCGTAGCGCTCCGCCTGCTCCGCGAACGCCGAATGAACGGATCGCTCCGCCCAGAGGTCGCCCCACCATGCCGTCGTCTCCGGCGTCGCGAAGCACCAGGTCGAGCTCGTCGCTTCGACCCGCTCGAATCCCGCCGCCCGCGCCCAGCCCTTGAGAAAACGCCCCGCATCGGGCTCCGCGCGGTTGCGGCGCGCGACGGCGCGGTAGACCTCGAGCCAGCGCTCGAGCGCTGCGTCGAGGGGCGCCCAGGCGAAGCTCGCGTAGTCACTGTCGCGCGCCGCGACGAGGCCGCCCGGACGCGTGACCCGCCGCATCTCCCGCAGCGCGGCGACGGGATCGGTCAGATGCTGCAGGACCTGATGGGCGTGGACGACGTCGAAGCGCGCGTCGGGGAAGTCGAGGGCGTAGACGTCGCCGGGGATCAGCTCTACGGCGACCCCGGCGCTCTCGGCATGGCGACGCGCCTCGTCGACGACCTCGCTCGACCGGTCGAGGCCGACGGCCCGCCCGGGCGCGACGCGCCGGGCGAGATCGACGGTCAGCGTCCCGGGGCCGCAGCCGACGTCGAGCAGCGCGAGCCCGGACCGTAGATGCGGCAAGAGGTAGGCGGCCGAATTCTCCGCCGTCCGCCAGGCATGGCTCCGCAGAACGGAGGCGTGATGACCATGGGTATAGACGTCTTCAGGCACGCTTCGAGCATCCTTCGGGCACAGTCCAGCGATCGGATCAGGCGACCGCCGCCTCGCGCAACGCCCTGAAAGACGCATCCACGCAGTCGGCATAGAAGGCCGGGTCCGGCATCTGGTCCCGACACGAAGTCACGCACACCGAGATCGCGCCGTTGTAGCTGAGGATCGCGTGGAAGAGCCCGATGCCCGCCATCGGGAGGCCGAGCCCGTAGCTCGCGACCATGCGCGCGCCCGTGAAGTAGAGCGGGATCTGCGGGCCCGGGACGTTCGAGACGACGCAGTTCGCGATCGGACGCATGCGACTCATCAAGCCGGTGCGCGCGATCAGCCGCCCCGAGATGCCCGCGAGCGCGCCCGGCAGGGTCTGCGTCACGTCGGTCATGCTGCGCGCGCCGACCGCCGCCGTGATCTCCTTCGAGCTGACGGTCGTGCGATGGATCTTGCGCAGACGTTCGATCGGATCGCCCTCGTCCGTATGCAGCCGGACGAACATGCCGGAGACCTGGTTGCCCGCGGTGCCCTGTTGGGCCTCGGTCCGCGTCGAGATCGGCGCGAACGCCGAGAGCGATTCGAGGGGCAGCTCGCGATGCTTCTCGAGATAGCGCCGCAGGGCGCCGCTGCAGACGGCGAGCATGACGTCGTTGACGGTCGAACCCGGAACGCTCTTGCGGATCTGCTTCACGTCCGAGAGCCGGAAGGTCCGCGCCTCGAAGACGCGATGCGGGGAGACCTTGCGGTTGAAGCGCGTGCGCGGGATTTCGCGCGGTGCATCCTCGTCGCCCCGGTCGCGCCGTTCGAGCAGCACGCGGATCGCCGGCGGAGTCGCCTGTCCGAGCAGCCGGAAGAACCGCAGCGGTTGTCGCACGTTGTTGACCGCGCTTCGCAGCGCCAGCTCGACGACCGACGGCGGCGACTCGGCGATCCATTCGCGCTCGGGCGGCATCGCGTGGCCTTCGGGGGTCAGGTCGTGGAGCGCGGCGGTGATCTCGACGCCCGAAACGCCGTCGATTGCGGCGTGATGGACCTTCGTGAAGAGCGCGAAGCTGCCGGGCGGCATGCCCTCGACGCCGTCGAGGCCCTCGATCACGTACATCTCCCAGAGCGGCTTGCCCCGATCGAGCGGGCGCGCGTGGAGCCGCGCGACCTGGATGCAGAGCTGACGCCAGTCGCCGGGCTTCGGGAGCGCGATGTGGCGGACGTGGAACTCGAGGTCGAAGTCCGGATCCTCGATCCAATAGGGATGGTCGACGCCGAGGGGGACCTCGACGAGCCGTCGCCGGAAGCAGTCCGCGAGATGCAGCCGCGACTCGATGTTCGAGAGGATGCCCTTGAAGGTCACCAGCCCGCCCGGCGCGGTCGACTGGTCGTAGATGGAGAGGCTGCTGATGTGGGTCGGCGCGCTGTTGGTCTCGACGTTGATGAAGGTCGCGTCGAGTCCGCTCAGTTGGTGCATGCTCGCCTCGGGTGGGGGGCCTCCGAGGAGGCGGTTGGGAACGGCCCAGCATAACGCGTCTCGTCAGCTCGCCGGGACGGGGCCCTTGCCCACACGCGTGATCTCGAACTCGCTCCCCCGCGCCTGCAGGATCGTCGAGGGCTCCGGCCAGAGCGGACCGACGTCGATCACGACGTCGATCCGGCCCCGGTAGATCCGCTCGAGCTCCTCGGGATCCTCGAGCGCGGGCTCGTCGTCGCCCGAGGTGACCGAGCCCGAGACGAGGGGTTCGCCGAGCAGGTCGACCAGCATCCGGCAGACCGCGAGGTCGGGCATCCGCAGGCCGATCTCGCCGTCGCGATTGCGCATCTCGCGCGGGACCTCGGCGCTCGCTTCGAGGATGACGGTGTAGGCGCCGGGCAGGATGCGGCGGACGGTGCGGAAGACGCTGGTCGGCATGACCGCATAGCGCCCGAAATCCGAGAGCTCGTTGACGATCATCGCGAGCGGCTTGCGCGACCTTTCGTCGTGGCCCTTCAGGACGCGGATCTGCCCGATCGCCTTGCGGCTCGAGAGGGCGCAGCCGAAGGCATAGCCGGTATCGGTCGGATAGAGGACGACCTGGTCGCGGCGGAGCGCCTCGATCGCCTTTTCGAGCTTGCGCGGGGCGGGCCTTTCGGGATCGATTCTCAACCGCATGCGTCTCTCCCGTTCCGTCGCGGGCCCCGGGCGGCCGGCGGCCCTCGCGGCGCGCGATGCCCGCGACGCGCGCCGCATCCGGCAGACGTTCGCCTCCGCGCCGCGGGGCGGCAAGTCGAAGCCCGTGCTACATCGAATCCGGTCGCGCGGGCTCGAGAGCGCCGCGACACCGCGCACCCAGCGCCGATCTCGGAGACTCCCCATGGCCGCCTCGCGCCCCGGATTCGACTGGTCCGATCCGCTCCTGCTGGACGAACAGCTCTCGGACGAGGAGCGCCTCGTCCGCGACAGTGCGCGCGACTACGCCCAGGCCCGCCTCATGACCCGCGTCCTGAAGGCGAACCGGCTCGAGCAATTCGACCGCGAGATCCTCTCGGAGATGGGCGCCCTCGGCATGCTCGGCGCAACCCTCCCCCAGCGCTACGGCTGCGCCGAGGTCTCCCACGTCGCCTACGGCCTGATCGCCCGCGAGGTCGAGCGCGTCGACTCCGGCTACCGCTCGGCGATGAGCGTGCAGTCCTCCCTCGTCATGCATCCGATCTTCGCCTACGGGACGGAGGCCCAGCGCGAGCGCTGGCTGCCCGGCCTCGCGAAGGGCGAGCTCGTCGGCTGCTTCGGCCTGACCGAGCCCGACCACGGCTCCGACCCGGGCAGCATGCGGACCCGCGCCGAGAAAGTCGACGGCGGCTATCTGCTGACGGGCAGCAAGACCTGGATCACCAACAGCCCGATCGCCGACGTCGCCGTCGTCTGGGCGAAGCTCGAAGGCGAGATCCGCGGCTTCCTGCTCGAGAAAGGCGCGCCCGGCGCCCTCTTCCCCAAGATCGAGGGCAAGATGTCCCTGCGCGCCTCGATCACCGGCGAGATCGTGATGGATCGCGCCTTCGTCCCCGAGTCGAACCTCTTCCCCGAGGTCAAGGGCCTCGCCGGCCCCTTCGGCTGCCTCAACAAGGCGCGCTACGGCATCGCCTGGGGCTCGCTCGGCGCCGCCGAATTCTGCTGGCATGCCGCCCGCCGCTACACCCTCGACCGCAGCCAGTTCGGCCGCCCCCTCGCCGCCAATCAATTGATCCAGCTGAAGCTCGCCGACATGCAGACCGAGATCACGCTCGGCCTGCAGGCCTGCCTGCGCGCGGGGCGCCTGATGGACGAAGGCCGCCTCGCCCCCGAGAACATCTCGCTGCTCAAGCGCAACAACTGCGGCAAGGCCCTCGCGATTGCCCGCATCGCCCGCGACATGCACGGCGGCAACGGCATCTCCGACGAGTTCCACGTCATCCGCCACTGCATGAATCTCGAGTCCGTGAACACCTACGAAGGCACCCACGACATCCACGCGCTGATCCTGGGCCGCGCGCAGACGGGGATCCAGGCGTTCAGCTGATCCCGATCACCGCGAAGCGCTCAGGTCGTCGGGCGCGTTGCGCCC
>CAUJGH010000168.1 GCA_963169575.1 Myxococcota bacterium
CCCGCTCGACGATCTCGAGGTCGGCGAATGGCGCGACCTGACGCCGCTCGAGATCGAGGAACTCCACCAGCGCTGCGCGCCGAGCGAGTCGCTCGACACGGCCGCGTTCGACGCCGATGCGAGCCTGGCCGAAGACTGACCGCCTGCCGGAAGCAAGCACGGCAGCCGCCCGGCGACAGCCGCTCCCCTGCCCTGGGAGCCTGACCCAAGATGGTGCGCGGCGCCTGAGCGCCGATCTTGGGTCGGGTTGTTAGGCCGTCGCTTCCCCGCGAATGGCCGCGAGTCGGGCCGAGGGAATCGGGAAATGGGAGATCTCGGTCGGCTCTGCCAGACCGGCGAGAAGCGAGCGCAGGTCGTTTGCTGCCGCTCGGATCGAAGCGAGATCGAGATTCGGTGCCAGGTCGGCGAAGCCGGCTTCGACGACCAGCGCTCCCGCGCGCTGCGTGAGGTTCTCGACGCCCCATTCCTCGATACTCGCAGAACGCGAAGCGTCGATCGACGTCTCCTTCTCGTTCGTCGCGGGCGCGTGGTAATGGGGGCGCTGCCGAAAGAGATCGAATCGAAGCAGCTCACGTTCGTCGCCGGGGGTCGCGCTGTGGACGTAGAGCGTGATGCCCCCGTCGATCACGTCGACCTCTCGGCGACAGGCGACGAAACGCAGACCGCCGACATCGAGAACCGAATCCATCCCTTTTCGAATCTCGAGACTCGCCATCGGCTCGCTCGATTCATCACGTTCCGCGCTCATCCGATCTTCTCCTTCGCGGTGTTCGAACCGCCCATCGTCCGCGCCCCGAGCGAGTTCGGATCGTCGTCCCGAGATCCGCAAAAAGCGAACCCCCCGGCGTCCTTCAGGGACGGGCCGGGGGGCTCTCTTGCCGAGTCGTTCGGGTTTCCCGGGCCACTTCGTCGATCCGTCCTGGGATCTACGCAGCTTGCGTTCGGGGCCCAACCCGACCCGGTCGATCCCGATCAGTTCCCGTCGTAGTTGCCTGCGACCGGCGTCAAATTGGTCGGCCCGTAGCGAACCACGATGTCCGCCACGCCACCGGCGTTCGTCGTTCGAAGGAAGAAGGTCCGGGTCGCCGGATCGTAGACGCCGATGTTGTCCGTGTCGTCGTCGTCCCAATTGCCGACCACCGGGATGTAACCCTGTCCGCCGGCCCCGAACGTGAACGAGAAGTCCGCCACGCCCCCCGTCGTCGGATCGTCCTTGAGGACGAAGAGCCCGGTCGCCGGGTTGTAGAGCCCGATCCCGTCGATCGAGTCGCCTCCGGACCAGTTGCCCACGAGCGGGACCAGCGCGGGGCTCGCATTCTTCGGGCCGAACGGCGTCTCGACGTCCGGCAGGCCAGCCGTATTCGAGTTGCGCAGGAGGAAGCGACCATTGACGGGGCTGTAGAGTCCGATCGTATCGCCCGAGACGCCGTCCCAGTTGCCGATCAACGACGGCAGCGTCGAGTTGATGGGACCGAAGCGGAATCGGAGGTTGGCTGCACCGGACGTGTTCGTGTTCTTCAGGAAGAACTCACCGAGCGTCGCCGAGTACACGCCGATCGTCGTCGTCCCGTTGGCGTCGAAATCGCCGATCGCCGGCACCGAGCCGGCCGGGCCGAAGCTGACGACGATGTCCGCGACTCCGGCATCATTCGAATTTCGGAAGAAGAAAGTACGCGTTGTTGCGTTGAAGACACCGATCGTATCGGTCTCGGTCGGTCCCACGACGCCACCAGCATTTGCGAGACCAGCGGCGAATGCCAACGTCGAGACCACGAGGGCCGAAGCGATTACCCGAGCGCGATTCAAAGGCATTGAAGATCTCCAGATTGATCGGCGGACGATTGGCTCACTCGTCGTTGTCGGCAATTCCCGACCTGCCCGAGACGACGGCTCGACTGAATCCCGAGGAATCCATCCAAGCTGGTTCACCGGTCCTCCCCGGACCTAGTGCGGTGGCAAGTATTGCGCGTTTTTCCACGCTGCCCCAGCCGCAATCGCCCACTCATCCAATCGATCTGCAAATTGACGGAGAATCATCCAGGCTCGTGCGTCACCGTCCGGACCGCGCACGTCGGTCTCGATGCGCACGACCAGCGACGACCTCCACTCTCCCACATGCACCAGCCAGTCCCATCCCAACCAGCGTTCGAAGATCTGACGGCCCCATGGGGCGTACCCGATGCGCCAATGCATCACCAGGACTCGCCGAAACGGGTACTCGACCACGAACAGCTCGCGGGTCGCCCGATGCGCGTCGCCGGGATCGGATTCGAGTTCCAAGGGGTCGACTGAACGAACCGAAAGCCAGCCCGAGCCTGGAATGGCCGTCTTCGGCGAGTACCCGGAGCGGGTGAGACGCACGAGATCCTCGTGGCCGACGAAAACGCGGATCGACTCTCCCGCCTGCTCGTAGCTGCGGTAGATCCGGTGCTGGAACCAGACGCTGCCGAGAAACGCATTGTCCGTCCGCAGCGCGCTCGCCTGCCAGCCTTCGATCGACATCGGAAGGGATTCGACCGAGACCGCCGGCCGCGGAACCGGCAGCGCGGCGAGCGGCGACGCCTCGATCACGCAGGTCGCCAGGATCACGACCCCTGCGACGCGGCGCAGACGGCGCGACCGATCCGGACGGTGGGCGTCCCGCTCCTCGGACCTTCCGCTCGACCCATCGGAGGGCGACGGCCGGCTCCCCGAGAAGAGCGTCTTCGTCGCCAGGATCTCGATCGCGGCCAGCAGGACGACGCCGACGACGATCATCGCGATGCCGATCGCCGCATGCTCGGCGGATTCCGCCGGGATCTCGCCGAGCACGAGAATCGTGACACGCATGGCATTGAGGATCTGTCCGAGTCCCGGGACGAGTGCCAGCAGCAGCAGCTTCTGCGATCGGCTGCGGACCGTGAGGTCGACGTAGAGGATCGCAGCGAGGCCGAGGCTCAAGGTCGACTTGAGTCCGCTGCAGCCTTCGACGACCTGGAAGCGGACGCCGTCCTTGACGATCAGGTCGCCGAAAACCGCATGCGTCTGGCCGAGCAGATCGAGCAGCGCAGACGAGAGGGTCACGGTCCACATCTGCATGGGAAAAATGACCTGGTTGATCAGGACTGCGGGCGGGGGAGCGCTCAGCGCGAGCGCCAGCAGGGGCAGCGCGACGATGCCGAGCATGCGCCCGCCACCGAGCACGATGGCCATGCCGGCGACATGCAGGATCAGCGAGGGGATCAGGAGATGGGGGGCGGAGATCTGTCGGGACCAGGCATGAAGAGCGATCGCGACGGCGAGGACGACCCAACCGACGATTCGGGGATGACCGGTCCGAAAGCATTCTGCGATGGCACGTCTCCGGCGGAACAGGAGAACGCCGCACACCAGGGCCCCGAGCACCGGCGAAGCCGATGTCGGATCGTAGATGAAGGCGTCGACGACCTCTCGGAGGCTCCCGCCGGCCCCCGGGTCCAGAGCGAAGCCGCGGTGGCCCAGCGCGACGGCGACCAGCGCAATCGACGTCCATACGAGGTCGCGCGTCTTCGTCTGACTCTCCCTCAAATCGGACTCCTCGATCGAGCGACGGCGCACGTCCCGGATGCCATTCGCCGTGAACGCGCGCAGACCGGCGCCGCCGCGGCGCTGATCATCGGATCGCTGGTATATAGTCCCGTCATGCCCGCCCTGAACCGCTTCGAGTTCGACGAAGCCCCGTGCTCGGATTCCAGCGCCGATCTCCGCCGGGTCCGAACGGCATGAGCGCCCGCACCGGAAATCCCGAATCGGGCGCCGAGGACGCGCCGGCGGCGAGCAAGGATCGCGGGACCACCGTCGAGTTCTGGCAGCCGAAGGGAGGCCTCGACGTACGGACGTACATCGAGCACGAACACAAGCAGGGCATCCACCACCTCGGACGCTATACGTGGGCGCTCCCCGTCGTCGAGAACCGGATCCGACTTCTCGACATCGCGTGCGGTGCCGGCTACGGCTCGAAGCTCCTCGCCGACGCCCATCCCTCGCTCGAAGTCCTCGGCGTCGACTACGACGAACGCGCGATCGAGTATGCGCGCAAACAGTACAGGGCGCCGAATCTCTCCTACCGCTCCGGGAATCTGGTGACGTGGACGACGAACGACGGTGCGCCGCTCGGACGCTTCGACGCGATCGTCTCGTTCGACACGATCGAGCACCTTCTCCATCGCGAGATCGCGCTGATCGAAATCACCGAGAATCTGACGCCGGACGGAATGCTCCTGTTGTCGACCCCGTGCGGTAAGCCCCAGGACAAGCTCAATCCCGGCTGGGAGCACCACAAGATCGAGTACAGCTTTCATTCGCTCCACAATCTGTTGAAGCGATTCTTCGCGACCGTGCTCCATACTGGCGATGGCAACCTCCCGAATCAGGCTTTCTGGGACGAGGTCGTCAATGTCGACAAGCCCCGCTACCTGAACAAGATGAATCCGGTGGTCTGCCTGCAGCCGATCCAGCTGCGGGCCCCATCCGGCCCGCCTCGTATTCAGGATCGCGCCGCGTCCTGATCTTCGAGAATCGCCTGGTAGAGCGACCGACCCGTCGTTCCCCGTGTCTGCAGCAGCCCCAATGTCCGACGGCTGCGCGTGCGGCGAGCGCGGCACGCTGCGGGCGGTTGCAACAGAGCCCTCTCGACCGCTTGCCAATGTCGGTCGAGGCGCTCGCCGAGCGGGAGCGCGAAGAGCCCGGTCCTCCGACCGAGTTCAGCAACCGAGAGCGCCGATCGATCCAGCACGGCCCCGTTCGTGATCTGCGATTCGACCTCCTCCCAGCGCTGGACCCAGGCGATCGGAGCAGCCGCCGCGGCACGCCGTGCGCTCATCCACTGCATGAGAAATCCGCTGAACTTCCCCTCCCCCTCCCGGGACTCCCGAGCGACGAGAATGGACGGACGGCCGAATGCACAAGCCGTGATCAATCCGTGAAGAGAGCTGCCGACGTAGGCGACCGACGCCTCGATCCAGGCAGCGAACGCACGCAAGCCGCACGATTCGTCGAGCACGAGGAGCGGTGCCGTCGACGCGCCGGCGACGCGTCGAGCCAGTGCACCATCGCCGTGGCAACCGCCGAGCGCTCCGAGAATCGGGATCGCATCGAACCGGTGAGCGATGCGGGCGATGCGGCCTGCGATCTCGTCCGCTTCCCCCACTGCATATCGTTCGTTCAGATGGATGAAGACGGTTCGCTCCGGGGGCGCACCGTCGTAGCGCGCCGCGAACGACGTCAGACGCGCCATGCGGCGCTGCTCGGGATCCCAGAGAAGGGCGACGTCCAGCGCCGTATCGGGAATGATCGAAAGGGGCCCCGCGTAGCCCGCCCTCCGAATCCGAAGAGCGCTCCCGAAGTCGCGAAGCGCGACGGAGTCGCCGCTCGCGACGGCCCACGCGACGAAGGGTGCCGTCGCCCGACCGAAGGGCATCGGAACGCCCGGCCCATTCAAAACGAGGGGGATTTCGCGACGCGCCGCATACTCGCTCGCGCCGAGCCAGAGGCGTGCGTAGGCGAGCCGAGCCGTCTCCGAGTCGGGTCGATAGCGGTCGACCGCCGTCTCGCGGGCGTGGAAGATGTTGCCTCCGCCGAC
>CAUJGH010000169.1 GCA_963169575.1 Myxococcota bacterium
GCTCCCCGCAGCTCGACCGGACCACTGGGCAGGGCGCTCGGAAGCATTTCTTCGCGGCCCGTTAGGTCCGCGCGATCTCGACCGAACTCCCGTTCGCGTTATGAATCCCGCTCGGGACGTCGTGCGGGCCCTCGTCGGTCAGCTGATTCGCGTTCGCACCGGGCTGCAGCCGCGTCGCGACCGCGGTCCGCGAGCCCGGCCGGGTATGCCCGAAGCCATGGGGCAGGCTCACGACGCCCTTCATCACCTCGTCGCTGACCTCGACCTCCGTGACGATCTCGCCGCTCTGCGAGCGCGCGCGCGCCTTCTCGCCGGTCGCGAGGTCGAAGCGCCGGGACGCGAGGGACCCGACGAGCAACCGCTGTCGATAACGGAACGCACCTGATCGGGAATCCGATCGAACCCGTACGGCTGCCGGAATCATCGTCGACGTAGGCCCCTCGGGCCGCCAAGGGCGCCCCGCGTCGGGCACCCGTACGCCCTTTGGACGTCTGCGCACGAATCTACGCGACCTAGCCCCTTGGCCGTGATAGTCTGCGCTGCATCGCCACCATCTGGGAAGAGGACGGATGCGCTGCTTGGTCTTCAGGATCGCTTACGCACTTTGCCTTCTGGCTAGTTCCGCCTCGTACGGCAGCACGATCTCGATGCCGACCGTCGCGAACGTGGTCGCTTGTGACTACGCGTACTGTTACGTGTACGACTTCACACAGCCGCTCTCCGGCTACGGCGTGGTCGGTGACGTTTTCGAGACTTCGATTTCCTTCGGAGACACGGCGCTGCAACTCGGCCCGGTCGCCGTAGCCCGCTTCGGTGGCGGAGTAAGCAAGGTGATCGAGGAGGGCGACAGTCGATTCTCGATCTCCCTCGCGATCGCACTGACGGGGATCGATGGCTCGCTCGTGACCCCGTTCGTTTCCATCCTCGAAGACGTCGATTGCCACGTGATCCTCAGCTGCGGGATCGACTATCAAGCCGACGGCCCTTTCCCGGAGTTCAGCGACGTACTGGCCTTCGGCGCGCTCATCCGGCTATCGACGTCCGGCGATCCCATTGCTGTGCGTGGTGGCATGTCGGCCGGCCGAGCCGTGCCCCTGACATTCATCAGCGAAGGGGCGCTCACGGTTCCCATCCCCGAGCCATCCACGGCCCTCTTGATGCTCGTCGGGCTGGCGGGGTTGGGCTGGCGGCGCGATATCGGTCTCGGGTGGAGGCAGCGCCGCGAAGTCTCCGGGGCAAACGATGGACCCGGGTAGACGCCGTCGAGGACGAGCGAATGGAAGTGGGGCGTCAGGTTCGGCGCCGGTCCGAACCTCTGGATGAACGTGATCGAGCCGCATTGTCCGTTGCGGATGCCGAAGAGCGCTCGCGCGCGACGCCGTCGATCCGCGAAGGCGGAACGCAGGAAGGCGCGTAGGACCTCGGTCGTGAGCCGCGCGTTCCAGGCGCAGCGATAGCGAAGCGAGTACGGCAATGTGAGAACCCTTTGACGAACCGGGATTTCGGGCAGGACGCGGTCGACGAGGTGGGCCGCGGTATCGGCCATGCGACGACCGCCGCAAGCTGGGCAGAATCTGCGGCCTTTGCAGCCAAGCGACTCCGGCATGGAAAACGTCGACGACGATCCGTTCGAGATCGATCATCAGGATCTCGAAGACAGCCGATTGGAAGACCAGGCGGACGATGCGAATTGCGTTGGGATCGCGCTGCCTGCGCCGGACACGGCGTTGAGCATCGACCTGACGGCGGCGGCGTCCCAGTCCTCGCGCGAAGGCGTTCGACTGGCGTAGTGCGACACTGAGCGAAGTTCGCGCGATACCGGCCGCGGTCCTAGGGGCAGACGACGTTCCCGCAGAGATTCGAGCCAGCGGGTACCTGAAAAATCGTTCCTGCGCCGAGACACGCAGCACCGACGCAATCGGAGAACTGGTTGCCCGTCAGCGCGCAGTCGGTGCAGCTGACCTCGCCGCCGCCGTTCTCGTCGATGAGCGAATGCCCGAGCCGGCTTCGGGACAACGACACCTCGATGCCCGCGTTGTCCGCGATCGAGAGGTTTTCGCCGGTCGAGCGGTTGAGGCTCAGACCCAGGGATTGATTCTGGCTCGAGACGGAACTCTCGACGCTTCCATTGGTGGCGCTGAGGCCCGTCGCGCCGTTGATCGCTGCGACGCTCCGACTCAGCGTCCCGAAGCTGACGGCGATTCCGCGCCCGCCATTGCCGATCGCGCGAACGCCTTCCACGTCCCCGCTGACCGAGACGCCGTCGGACCCCATCCCACGCACCGTCCCGTTCTTCACGGACGCGACACCCGCAACCCCCTGGCCCGTTCCGGTCGAGGTACAGGGCGGAAGGAAGCTGCAACTTGCCGGGCCGATCAGGCTGAATCCATTCAAGTCGATCGTGGTTCCGGCTAGCCCTGTTTGTACGTCGATGGCCGTCGTATCGACGGGGCTCGTCGCGACGCGCACGTCGAGATCGCTCGTCAGGATGAAGCTCCCCGGGCTCGCGATGACGATCGGGAACCCGGGCGCGTCACCGGCGAGACATCCCGTGCTCACCGCGCAGGTCTGACTCAGCTCCACGACACCATCGGAAGCACGGGCCAGTGCGGCTGGACCGAGCAGGATCGAAGTGGCGATGCAGAGCATCCAGGTCGGGTGCGCTAGTCGGGCGAGGATGGAAGGGGAAGTGCGGGGATTCGGCATGGTCGACATGATGAGCAGCTCCAGCATTGGGGCTCGAAGCGCGAGCGCCAGACTTGGCGCATCGCACACGAGCATTGGGTCTCGCCCTCCCCCGTACTCTACAGATCGGATCGGGCCGCCGGGTTCGGGCCAGAGCTTCGCTGCATTCCTCGCCAGAAAGAACGGGACACCCCGGGGATCGGCCTTCATGCCCTTCTTGCCCCGGGTCCACCCGGTGGCGTCGCTCCACCCGCGAGGCCGAGGATCGCGAAGCCGCGCAGCCCGACGCTCACGCCGTCGACGTCGACCAGGATCCCCGCAACCTCTTCCGGGTTGGGCAATCCGCGCGCATCGAGATGGCGGGTCAGCGCGTCGCTGCCGGGATGGGTGATCGCCACCGGAAAGCCCGCGGCATCACCCGGCAAGCCAGCGAGCGCGCAAGTCTGGTTGATCTCGAGGATTCCATCTGCGGCCACCGAGAGCGAAGGATACGCGACAGTCGACACGCATATGAGCCACGCAGGAGACGACAGACGGGACATGCACTCCTCCGGTTTCGACCTACACCGCATGGCCGTACGCCCTTCGGTGTCCCGAGATCGCGGGTGCCTGCGGATTTTCGCTGTCTGCCGTCAGAGGCAGAGCTCCGGACCTCAGCCGGCCGGCCGGAACTGGGGCATCGTCTGCAACACACGACGATTTTCGGGATGGGGAGAGACACAAATAGTTCGACACTCGGACACGAAGGGGAGCCATTCGCTCTCGTCTGCTCCGCGCGCAGCGCGCGCTTCGCTGGGGCGCGGGGCCTTCTGTCGTCTCGGAGTCACGCAATGACCTTGCGCGTCGACCGCCGACCGCGCTCCGGGGTGCCACGTCCCCTCTGGCAGGCGGGATTCGATCGCTCTTGCAGCCGATTGCGAACAGGCGCCGCGGCTCCAATGTCCCCCAGGCAACTTCGAGATCTCTCTCGCGCTGCACGGCGTTCGCGAGGCAGTCCGACTTTGGACGCATCGGGAATGCTCGGCATGACCGCGATCGTCGTCCCCTCAGGCGTGCCTCGCCGGAGGCAATGAGCTGATGGCCCCCGGCCTCGAGCGGTATGGCATTCGTCAGTTCGGTCACCGGATCGGACGGGGTGGCAACGAGCGCGTCCGAAGCCTCCGACCGCGACGGCGACCTGCCGCAATTCGCACGACGAACCAGCGGCCCGGGACACGATGCAGATTTCTGGACCGTTACTGGACACTCTGGTCCCGACCCCGCGCCGATGTGAGATCAACTCATCCTGGAAACATCGGATCCGCGATCTGGAATGAATCCCATCGCGATGGATCGGAGACCGTGAATGGATTCGACGTCGACGCTCGAGGAAGAACGTGCCGAGCCGAGATCCAAGCGTCTTTTGCTGATCGAGGATGACCGGGAGCTCTCGACGGTCCTCGTTCGGATTGCCCGCCGCGTGTGTCGGTCCCTGGAAATCGATTGGGTCGACGAATTCTCGGCGGCGCAGGACCACATCCGCCTGCAGCACTACGACGCCATCTTGGCCGATCTCTACCTCGCCGACGGAAAACGCGGCCATACGCTCGCGCAGCTCCACAGCGATCAACGGACCGACGGCTGCTTCGCATTGATGTCGGCCTGCCCGCTCGACGAGCTGCTCCAAGTGCTCCCCCATTCTCAAATTCCGATCCTGAGCAAGCCCTTCACCACCCGGGAGTACGGAGAGTTCGTGATCGGGCTACTCGATCGAAGCAGCGAGAAAAGGAGCGAGACATGATCGAATCACGACTGAAGACGGGATCCGCCAGGCAGGAGCGCGGGCGACGGCCGCGCGTGCGAAAACTCCTGGTCGTCGAAGACGACAGCGACCTCTGGCTGGCGATGACGACCTTCGCATTCCAGTTCGACCCGTGGCTGGAGCTCGACTTCGTGCCGAATGCCAATCTGGCACGCGAGCGCTTGCATTCGAGCATCGAATACGACGCGATTCTGACGGATTTCCTGCTCGCGGACTCCGACAATGGGTATGCCCTGTATCGCGAATGGCGGGGCGATCCGAAGCGTTTCGCGATGATGTCTTCGATGCCGCTGTCGCTCCCGGAGCTCGCGGAGAACGAATTCCTCGCGAAACCGTTCACGGGTCGGGAGCTTCGACGCGCCCTGAATTCCCTCCTGGGAGGACGGCGATGAAGACGGAAGACCGCGATGAGGCCACCTCCCGATTGCGGCGAGATCCCCAGATCCGCCCGCGCGTCCTGGTCGTCGACGACGACCCGGAAATCGTGGCGCTGCTCCTCCCGGCGGCGCGCGCCATCGCTCCCGATCTCCGAATCGACTGGGCGGAGACGCTCGGACAGGCCGCCTACCTCATCGGACGCTCGCGCTACGACCTCGTGCTGGCAGATTGGCACCTGGGGAACTCGCAATCGGGTCTCGATCTCGCTCCGCTCGTCGAGTTCGAGCAGCCCTCCGCCTCGTTCGCCGTCATGACGGGAGACTCGATCGGGAAGTTCATGCTCGAGGCTGGACCCGGTCCCTGGAACTTCATGTCGAAACCCTTCAGCCCGACGGCGACCCGCGGCTTCTTCGCGAGCGTGCTGCCCTGAGTCCGGATGGACTGCCCAGCCGGCCTAGAAATTGGGATCCTCATCCCTGATCGGAGCGCGAATGGCATCGGGCGACCACCAACCTCGCCGGGCCGAGCCGAGTGCACGGATCCTCCAGGCGCAGGACGACTTCGGCTCATTCTGCATTCGGGCCGAAGTTCCCTCGCATCGGCGATTCGCACCTTTCGGTGTAGGGTCTGAGGCCGACAGGCAATCGAATAACAATTCGAACCGGGCGGAGGAGGCCGATCTCGGATATCTTCGAACGAACGGCGAGCAGCATCGACACCCGCCGTCGTCGCAATTCGACAGGAGGACTCCCTTGGAGAACCCCCTCCGCGTGCTGCATATCGACGACGATTCGGTCGACCAGCTGACGCTGAGGCGCTTCCTCCGAGAGAGCACGCGGGGTCGCTTCGAGCTCTCCCAGACCTCGAGCATCGCAGAGGCGAAATCGGTTCTCGGAACCACGTCCTTCGATCTCATCGCATTGGACCTCTCGCTCCCCGATGCGCATGGTCTCGAGTCGATCGAATCGGTTCTCCGGATCGCGCCCCATACGCCCATCGTCGTCATGACGGGCCACGACGACGAGCGTCTCGCCCTTTCGACGATCCATCATGGAGCCGAGGATTATCTCGTGAAGGGGTCGTTCGGCCCCCAATCCCTCGAAGCGTGTCTGCTGCACGCGGTCGAACGACATCGCTTCCGAGCGCAACTCGAGGAAGCCGTCGCCAGGGCAGAGGAGGCGTCGCAGGCGAAGAGCCGCTTCGTCGCCTCGATGAGTCACGAGATCCGGACGCCCTTGAATGCCATCCTGGGCATGGCCGATCTTCTCGCAGCGGGGCAGCTCGAGCCCGATCAGCGACAATACGTCGACATCTTCCGGAGCTCCGGGCGCAGTCTGCTGTTTCTGCTCAACAACGTCCTCGAGCTATCGGCGATCGAGTCCGGCACCGCGGTGCTGGCATCGGTGCCGTTCAGCCCCGTCGACATCGCGCGAGATTCCATCGAGACGTTTGCATTCCTCGCACACAAGAAACGGATCGTGATCGCCCTCGACAGCGAGGTGCGAGAACATCTTCGCGTCGTCGGGGATCCCGATCGTTTGCGGCAGATCCTGATCAATCTCGTCGGCAATGCCGTCAAGTTCACGGACGAGGGCGAAGTGGTCGTACGCATCCGCCGCGAGGCCGGCGAGATGCCGAAGCGCCTCTGGATCGAAGTCGAAGACACGGGCTCCGGCATCCCCGAGGAAGGCCGGGCGCGAATCTTCGAACGCTTCGTCCGCGCGCCCCACGGTCCACGGCAGAAGCAGGGCACGGGGCTCGGTCTCGCGCTCTGCTCCGAACTCGTGAAGCGGATGGATGGCGAGATCGAGTTCGAGAGCACCGTCGACGTCGGGAGCGTATTCCGCGTCGGCCTGCCTCTTCCCATCGAGGTCATCGCAAGCGAATCGGACACGAAGCTCGCCGGTCATCGGGTCCTCCTGGCACAGCAGGCGACCGTCGAGCGAACGATCCTGGCTGCGCAGCTCGAGGCCATGGGCGCAACGGTCGAATCCTGCCGCGAAGCCGCGGAGCTGGTACGGCGATTGGACGAGCGTTCGTCCCACTCCTGCGTATCGGTCATCGCCGACTGTCGGCTCGAAGGCGGCGGGATCGAACTGGCCGAATCGATCTCGGACCATCCGGGTCTCACTGGGCGGATCGTCATATCGCTTCCCATGGACCATCGTCGGAGCGATCTGGAACGGTGTCGCAACATCGGTGCGGCGGCGATGCTCAGGCCGATCCGGATCCTCGATCTGTGCTCGACGCTGGCCCCATCGCCAGCGTCGGAGATCGAACAGGGTCGAGTGGACGGGGGATCTCCCGTGCTCCCGAAGATCCGGATCCTGCTGGCCGAGGACTCTCCCGAGAATCGCGTGCTGATCGAGGCGTATCTGGCGAAAGAGGCGTGCGAAATCGTCGTTGCCGAGGATGGAGTACAGGCCGTCGAGATCGCTTGCTCGACCCTCTTGGACGTCATTCTGATGGACATGGACATGCCGCGAAAGACAGGTCTCGAAGCCACCTCCGAGATTCGTGCTTTCGAACGGTTGTACGAGCTCAGGCCGACCCCGATCGTCGCACTGACCGCCTACTCCTTCGCCGAGCAGGCCGCGGAATGCCTCGGGGCCGGATGTGACCTCCACCTCTCGAAGCCGATCGCGAAGCCCGACCTGGTCTCTGCGCTCGCCCGCTACGGACGGCGCGACCTCCGGATCGCTCCGGACCATGAACTCGCGGAACTCGCCGGAGGGTATCTCGACCAGAGACGATGCAATCTGGAATCGATCGAACAGGCACTCGCCCACGATCGGTTCGATCAGATCCGGGTCCTCGCGCATAACATGAAGGGCACGGGACGCGGATACGGGTTCCCGAACGTGACCGTCGTCGGCGGGTTGCTCGAGAAGGCGGCGATCGATCGAGACGCCGCAGAGGTTCAGCGGCTCGCCATCGACCTCCGCGCATTCCTCGAGCGGGCCTATACGCGCACCGATTCGTAGGAGCCGGCGCTTGCCGCACGGGGATGTCGGATCGACGAGCCCCGTGGTCGGGGCCTCCTCAACGCTCGCCCGGAAGGAGGTCGAAGAGGAACTCCCGACATCCGACGATGCCGAAGGGCTTCTTCAAGAAGCCATGGCATCCATCGGGGATCGGGATGTTCATGGACGACATCATGGCGAATCGGGAATGAGGCTGGAGTCGCCGACAGTCTCGATGCACCGTGAAGCCCGACTTCGAGCCGGGGAGCAGATAATCCGCCAGGACGGCGTCGTACTGACTCTCCTGCATCGCGCTGCGCGCTCCGTCTCGATCCACTGCCCAGTCGATCACCAGGTCCGGATCGATTCCCTGGGCAGCTCGCGAGATCAACGGGAGCAGTTGCAGGTCATCTTCGATGACGAGGATTCGCCAGGAGTCGAGACAGATGACCGGAACCATGGTCTTCGGAAGCGGGACGAGATCGAGAGACGTCATGCTCACTGGGCTTTCTCCTGAGTCGATTCGAACCCAGGATTCGGCAGTGAGGCGGGCCTCCCGTGTCCAGATGTGGTGGAGAGATCTTCATACTAGGCCGCTCCGTCGTCGCACGGCTTCGCAGCGGGCTCGTTCAACACGTACCCGACGCCGCGAACTCCCTGCAGCCGATCTCCGTGCGGAGCGAGCTTTCGGCGGAGGTTGCTGACGTGTGTGTCGATCGTCCTCTTCGAAACCGTGACCGAGCCCCAGGCGGAGCGCATCATACACGTGCGGGAGACCGGCGAGCCGCGTGAAGACGCGAGGCAATGGAGGATTCCGAACTCGCGGGGCGTCAGCTCGCACGGGCGCTCGTCTCCCCCGTCGACGACGAAGACCGCATGTCGAAGCGTGTCGAGGCGAAGGTCCGAGAACGACAGCGTGCGGTGCTGGTCGACCTTCATCCGCCGGATTCTGGCCTCGATGCGAGCGCGCAGCTCCTCCGGCGCGAAGGGCTTTTCGACGTAGTCGTCGGCGCCGAGCTTGAACGCCATCACCTTCTCCGACGTCTTCCGGCACGTGGCGAGGAAGACGATGGGGGTGCCTTCCATCACCGGATCGCTCCTGAGCGTCGAACAGAGCTCGAGCCCGTGCACGTCGGGGAGGCCGGCGTCGAGCAGGATGAGGTCCGGCCTCGACGCTGCGATGCTCTCGCGTGCCTCCCACGCGCTGCCTGCGAAGTCGATTTCATAGTCGTTCACGAGAGCCCGCCGGATCAGCTCCTGGGCCTCACATGAATCTTCGACGGCGAGGATGCGCACCATTCTGCACCACGGGCTTCACGAGGGCCCGCTGTTCGAGTCGTCCGCCGGGGCCGGAATCTTTCTGGCAATCGACGGGAACCTCATGAAATTGCGGGTAGGTTCCGATGATGCTTCCGGAGTTCACCCGGGGAGCTGAGACTCGATGTCAACGTCCTTCAGAGTATTGTTGGTGGAGGACGACCCCGTCGACGTGATGACCGTAGAGCGCGCTTGCCGCGCGTTCCTCCGCGACGGCATGATCGACGTGATGGAGAGCGCCGAATCCGCACTCGACTATCTCGCTGGCGCGCATGCGATGTCGGTCTCGACACGCTGCCTGCCCGACCTGGTACTGGCCGATCTCCGCCTGCCCCGCCTTTCGGGCCTGGACCTGCTGGAGCGGATCAAAGGCGATCCGCGCCTGCATGCGATTCCCGTCGTCGTCTTCTCGACTTCGGTTCAGGATTCCGAGGTCGATCGAGCCTACGAGTCGGGCGCCGCAGGCTATTTCGAGAAGCCAGTCCGCTTCGCGGACTTCGCATCCTCGATGGAGAAGATCCTGTCCTATTGGATGCAGGCCTCGAGACCGTCGATGGTCGATCCCGGATAGCAGGTCGCCCGGAGCATCCGGCGGAGGAGGCCCCGGACCGAACCCTCGGCCGTCATCGAAGACGGCAGGCGGAAAGGCCGGCATCCTGGTCCGTTCGTGACCGCAGAAATGGACGGAACACCGGAAATCGTCCCGGTCGAAACTCCGTCGACCCGACCATCGACGACCGTCCAGTCCACTTCGGCGCTCGCGAACTGCGGTCACTCACGCTACTCACTTGTGGGTCGGACTCGCTTTGATTGCCATCGATTGAGCGCCGCGACTCCGTTTCGACCTGATGTCCCCGCTCTCTTCGCCTGCCCCTGGTCCGCGCAACCCCTACTCATGGAGGGACGCAGATGTCGGACTTACAGGCCCTCGTATCCGGGCTCTTCGATTCGAGCTTCATGCCACATGGTCATTGCTTCTGGTGGCAGCCCGACGTTCTCTGGCTCCATGTGGTTTCGGATGCCGTCGTGGCAGCTGCCTACTTCTCGATACCCGTCGCGCTCCTGATCATTCGCCGGCGCCGACCGGACTTCGGTCATCTGCCCGTTCTCGTCCTGTTCGCAGGCTTCATTTTCTTCTGCGGGCTGACACACGTCCTGGGAATCTGGACGATGTGGGATCCGATCTATCGATTCGAGGGCGCGGTCAAGGCTTCGACGGCCGTGTTCTCGCTCGTCACGGCGGTGGCCTTGTGGCCGATGCTTCCGAAGATCCTGGCGATCCCCGATCCTCGACGGCTCGAAGACGTGATCGACGCGTACGAGATCGAGGCGAAGGGGCGCGATCTCGCGGAGGAGCGGTTTCGGATGTTCCTCGAAGCGGCGCCGGATGCCGTCGTCATGGTCGATTCCAAGGGGATGATCGACCGCGTGAATCAGCGCTGCGAGAGCCTCTTCGGCTATTCGCGAAGTCTGCTCGTCGGCAAGCCCATCGAATTTCTCGTTCCGGAATCCGTTCGCGAGACGCACGTCGATCGACGCGACGAGTATCTCGTGAATCCATCCCCGCGGCCCATGGGATTCGGCCGTGAATTGTTCGGTCTCAAGAGCGATGGAACCGAGTTCCCGGTCGAGATCAGTCTGAGCCCTCGGGAGACGCCCGTCGGCCTCATCGTTTCCGCCACGATCCGAGACATCAGTGAGCGGATCGAGGCAGCGAATCGCATGAGGCGGTTGAACGACGAGCTCGCGCTGCGCGTCGATGATCGAACCGAGGAGCTCGTTCGCCGAGTCCAGGAGTTGCACCGCTCGAATCAGGAGCTGGAGCAATTCGCCGACGTGATCTCCCACGATCTGAAATCACCGATGCGCGGAATCGCGGCCCTGACCGAGTGGCTGATCGAAGGGCAGGGAGAGAAGCTCGACGAGGAGGGAAGAGAGCAACTGGCCCTCCTGAAGGAACGTGCGACTCGAATGCACAACATGATCGATGGCGTTCTCGCCTACTCGCGTGAGACGAAATCGACCGTGTTGGAATCCATCGACACGAACGCCCTGGTGACGGGCGTGATCGACGGCCTCGCTCCGCCCGACGGGATCACGATCACCGTCGGCGATCTGCCCAGCGTCCAATACTCCCGCGCACAGCTGATGCGAGTCTTCCAGAACCTGATCGTCAATGCGATCAAGCACATGGGACGGGCGAGCGGATCCATCCGGATTTCGGCGAGGGACATCCTCGACCACATCGAGTTCCGAGTCGCCGACGACGGAGTCGGAATCGCCCCCGAGCATCACGAGCGCATCTTCCGGATCTTCCAGACCCTCGGCGCGCGGACCGGTGCAGAGGTGAGCGGACTCGGACTCGCGATCGTCAAGAAGATCGTCGAACGCCATGGCGGCAGGATCTATGTCGAATCCCTGCCCGGCGAGGGTGCGACTTTCGTCTGGACGATTCCAAAGCCCCGAATGCAGAACCGCCGGACTTCCGAATTCGGCGATGAATGAACGGGTGACGGCTCGCGAGGACCGCGGGCGCGAGGTGAGATCGGATCGGAGTGGACGCCGGCTGCGAGCGATGCCGGTTTCAGTTCTAGTCGTCGTCGTCGGGCTTCGGGTCCTTGGGGAGGACGCCGAGACCGAAGTCGTCGCTTCCGGCCCATCGCTCGAAGTCCGCGGGCGGCATCGGGCGCGCCATGTAATAGCCCTGTGCGAGGTCGCAGCCGGCCTCCGCAAGGAGGTTCCAGGTTCGGGCGTCCTCCACGCCTTCAGCGACGACCTTCAGCGCGAGGTGATGGCCGAGATCGATGATGGTGCGAACGACCGCCAGGTCGCCCTGCTCGCCCGACAATCCGAATACGAATGAGCGGTCGATCTTGAGCTCGGAGACCGGAAGTCTGCGGAGGTAGGCCAGAGACGAATAGCCCGTCCCGAAATCATCGATCGAGAGCGCGAGTCCTTGATTTCGGAGATCGATCAGCGTATTCGCGCTCTGCCGTGCCTGGGCCATGATCGTGCTCTCGGTGATCTCGAACGTGAGCCAGTCGGGCGAGACCTCGTAGATCCGGAGCAGCGAGGCGATTCGCGATGCGAGATCCGGATCCTCCAGATTGCGGACGGAGAGGTTCACCGCGACGTTGATCTCCATTCCCTTGCGACGCCATGCCCCACACTGCCGCAGCGCCTCGTTCAGGACCCAGCGCGTCAGGGGTCGGATCAGCGCACTCTCCTCGGCGAGCGGGATGAACTCGTCGGGACGGATGCTTCCGAGCTCTGGATGATGCCATCGCAGGAGGGCCTCTGCGCCGACCACGCGCCCGGTCCTCATGTCGATCTTCGGCTGATATTCGAGACGAAGCTGATCGGACTCGATTGCGGCGCGCAGCGCGCTCAGCAACTCGAGACGGCGTGGCTCGAAGATCTCCAGCTCCTTTCGATAGAGAACGGAGGGCTCGAGCCTCTGAAGTGCGGAGTGGAGCGCGACTTCCGCGCGGCGAAGCAGGAGCTCGGGCTCGGCACCGTCAACCGGGTAGACGACGATTCCCGCGCTCGTCCCGATCTCGATCGCGAGTCCGTCGACGTCGATCGGAGCCTGAAAGGCAACGACCGCGCGCGCACTCAACCTGAAGGCTTCTTCAGCATCGACCCCCGGGCAGACGAGCGCGAACTTGGAGGGATCGATCCGGAAGACCTCGGCACCCCCGCCGATCCAGCCGAGCCTCTCCGCGGCACACTGGAGGATCAGATCGCCGTTCAAGTTGCCCACGGTCGAATTGATCTCGCGGAAGCGGTGGAGTCCGATGCAGACGAGGGCAAGCGGCTGGTTCGAAGCCCGGGCTACGTCGATCGCGTCGACCAGGGCGACCGTCAGACTCGCGCGATTCCGGATCCCCGTGACCGTGTCGTAGAAGGCGAGCCGATGGATGATCTCTTCTGATTCGCGTCGGGCGCGACGGGCGGCCGCATGACCGAGCTCCCGCTCGAGAGCAGCCGGGAGACGGGCGAGATTCTGCTTCAGGATGTAGTCGTGCGCGCCGCTGCGCATCATGGAGACGGCGACCTCCTCGCCGATCGTGCCCGAAACGATGAGGAAGGGCAGATCGAGGCCGGCTCCCTGCACGATGCGAAGCGCCTCGGCCGACGAGAATCCGCGCATGCTGTGATCACAGAGGATCGCATCCCAACGATCGTCCCCGATCGCAGCCCTCAGTTTCGTCGCCGTGTCGACCCGGATCGAAACGGGCTCGTATCCACCCTTGCGCAGCATGCGCAGCGCGAGCTCGGCATCGTCTTCCGTATCTTCGACCACCAGCACCCGAATCGGAATGCCCATGGACCACCCATCCCTTCAGCCCGTGGGCGCCAGCTCGTTGAGCAGCATCCAGTAGAGGCCGAGCTCACGGACGGCCTCGGTGAACGCTTCCGTCTCAACCGGCTTGCAGACGTAGCTGTTGGCCCCGAGCAGGTAGCCCTGCATCCGATCGCGCTCCTCCATCGACGAGGTCAGAATGACCACCGGCAGGCGAGCCGTACGCGAATCGCTTCGGATCCGCGCGAGGACTTCGAGCCCGGAGATTCGCGGCAGTCCGAGGTCGAGCAGGATGACCTGCGGCGTATCGTCGACGTCTCGTCCGGAATGCTCCCCTTCCCCAAACAGGAATTCGAGCGCCTCGATGCCGTCGCGAGCGACCTGGATCGGGTTGACCACGTTCGCCTTCTTGAAGGCCCGCAGCGTGAGGTCGACGTCGTCCGGGTTGTCCTCGATCAACAGCATGTACTTGCTCGTCATGACAGCCCCTCCTGCGGCCCGAGGGTGAAATGGAAGGTCGCACCCTCGTCGACCGCTGCTTCGGCCCAGATGCGACCGCCGTGGCGTCGAATGATCCGCTGCGCGGTCGCGAGACCGATCCCCGTACCCTCGAACTCGTCGGCCCGATGAAGCCGCTGGAATGCCCCGAAGAGTCGATCGGCGTATGCCATGTCGAAGCCGGCCCCGTTGTCGCGCACCCACCACGCCGGCACTCCGTCGATCACCCCTCGCCCCATCTCGACTTCGGCGCCCTCGGTCTTTCGGGTGTACTTCCAGGCGTTTCCGAGCAGATTCTCGAGAACGACCCGCAGGAGTCGATGATCGCCCATCGCCACGAGCCCCGTCTGGATTCGAACTTCGACGCTCCTCTCCGACTCCTGAAGCCGCAGCTGCCCCACTACGTCTTCTGCGATCGCGCTGAGGTCGACTCGACTGCTCACGAGCTGCCGCCGCGAGAGTCTCGAGAGCTCGAGCAGATCGTCGATCAGATCGGACATGCGGCGGGTCGCGCTCCGCACCCGCTCGAGATGACGAACTCCATCGCCACCCAAGGCTTCCGAATGGTCCTCGAGAAGCGCCGTGCTGAAGCCGTCGATCGCACGGAGAGGGGCTCGCAGGTCGTGGGAGACTGAATAGCTGAAAGCCTCGAGCTCGTGATTCGCCGCCTCCGCCTCCAGCTTGGCCGAATGCAGCGCGTCCTCGCTCCGCTTGCGCTCGGTGATGTCGCGTGCCGAGGCGTATACCCTGCCCTCGGCGGCGACCGGTGTCGAGTTCCACAGCAGAACGCGGTAGTCGCCGTCCTTTGCGCGATACCGGTTCTCGAAGGAAGTGATCCGGTTGCCGCCCTGGATCTGTTCCGCGAAGACCGCCTGGGTCGAAGTCTGGTCCTCCGGATGTACGAAATCGAGAAACGGACGATTCACGATGTCCACGAGCGAGTAGCCGAGAACGTGCTCCCAGGCCGGATTGATCCGCACGAGCACGCCGGACGCGTCCGCGATGCAGAGCAGGTCCTGCGAGAGCGTGAAGATGTGATCGAGTTCCTCCTCGAGCCGCTTGCGACGCGTGACGTCGAAGACGGTCGATCGGCTGGCGATGTGGCGACCGCCTGCGTCCCGAATCGCCGTGGCGCTCACGGAGACCGCGAGTCTGCTCCCATCCCTTCTCAGCATGTCGAAGTCGAGATCGTGAACGAATCCCTGTTCGAGAAAAGTGGGGAAGCTGCGCGCGAACTTCGCAGCACCCTCGGCCGTCACGACATCCGTGAATTTCAGCCGACCGACGACGTCTTCGCGCGCATAGCCGAGCCAGCCGAGCTCCGTATCGTTGATGTGGACGAATCGGCCCTCGGCATCGAGGGAGTGGTAGCCGCAAGGAGCGCAGTTGTAGAGATCCTCGAACTCGGCTGCGTGACGTCGAGCTGCATCCTCCGCCGCCAGTCGCTGGCCGATCTCGAAGAGCAACGCCCCGAAGACGGCGGTCAAGAGGACTGCGCCGACCAGTCCCATCGAGACCACGAGAGGCTGGACGAAAGAAACGCTCCTCGCCCCCTCCCGATTCCGCTGGTCGAGTAGACGCTCCTCTTCCCCGCGTATCTCTCCCGCCAGCGCTCGCACCTCGGAGGCGAGCGCTTCGTCTCTTTCGGCCGGAGATGGATCGTCGACCTCCGATCGTGGCGATCGGCCTTCACCGGAATCTCCGCCCTCGTGGCGCGAGTCGATCACTCGATCGAGCAGGAGTCGGAGTTCGTCGACTCGCTGCTGTTGTCTCGGGTTGTCCGCCGTGAGGCGAGCCAGACGATCGACCTCCGACTGGATCTCCGACATCGAGTCTGCACGAGCGGCGAGAAGGGAGCCGTCGCTCTCCGATTCGTAGGCACGACGTGGCGAGATCACACCCTGCAGCTGCGCAACGACGGCGTCGGCGGCACCCATGATGTCGTCGGTTCGGCCGATCCAGGCTTCCGTCTGCGAGCCCCAGGCCGAACCGCGAATCATCAGCGCAGTGATCGACGCCAACGTCGAGAGGGCCAGAACCAGGCCGATCACCGTCAACCGCCTGGGATTCTTCGTACGCATGAGCCGAACTCCGATGCGCCATTCGATCGTCGTTGGGATTCTCTCGAATGAAACTTCCACTCGCCTGACAAATCCTCTGTGTCATCGTCGATCGTCGGAACCTGCTTGAGCAGAAGCCGGATCAAAGCGATCGGCGCCAAATGCGATCTCGCACTCGGCGCGCCGATCGGAGGCCGGAGAGAACGTGACCGACGGTCGGATCCACTGATGACGAAATCCACTCTGGACTAATGTCTCTCTCTGGTGTCTCTCGCCCTGATTCGACATGCGTCTGGCCATTCGGCCTCGGGGCAATCCAGCCGGCGAATCCGGTGAATCTCCCAGATTCCGTGATTCTGTTTCGAATGCGCGAGATCCGTCGAATCCGGCTCAAGTCCGCCGGCGGTGCAGCCGCACCGCTCCACGATCACGCAGACCGAATCAGCCGCCGACCCAGGCCTCGGTGATCCGTCCGACGATCTCCCGCATCGATCGGACGGCGGGATGCCCCATGAACCACGCGCTCCGGTTTCTCGACGGCTCCGAAGATCTGACGCTCGCCCTCGTGGGGCGCTACGACCCGTTCCTCGTGACGGCATCCGTCTCCGTCGCGTGCGTGGCGGGTTATGCAGCGCTCCTGATCTCGGAGCGGATCGAAAACAGCGATACGCTCCGCGCTCGCATCGCCTGGCTGCTCTGCGGCGCCGTCGCGATGGGCTTCGGAATCTGGACGATGCATTTCGTCGGCATGCTGGCCTTCGAGCTCCCGATCCCCGTGGCCTATGCGGTAATCCCGACGCTCGTGTCGGTTCTTCCGGGAATGGTCGGTGCGGCCGTCGCCCTCGAATCGATGAGCCGACCGCGGGTGCGTACGGCGACGATCCACCAGAGTGGACTCGCGATGGGGGCCGGCATCGGTGCCATGCACTACACCGGAATGGCCGCGATGGTGATGCCGGGTCACATGCTGTTTTCGCTTCCGACCTTGCTCCTCTCGCTCGTGGTCGCCTACACCCTCGCCACTTTCTCCCTTTACATGAAAGTGCACCTCCGTCGGCGGGCGGAACGGGGATCGCCTTCGCCCCAGTGGCTGAGCGGAATCGTTCTCGGACTCGCGATCGCCGGTATGCATTACACGGGGATGTCATCGGCGGTCTACTTCCCGGGCCATGCCGATGCAGTCCCGGGCAGCGTCATCTCCACCTTGACCCTGGGCCTCACCATCACGGTCTTCACGACCGGACTCCTGGCAATCGCCATCATCGCGACGATCGTCGATCGGAGACTCGAAGGCATCAGCCTGGCGCTCCGAACGAGCGAGGCCCAGAACCGTCTGATTCTCGAAAATGCACGCGAGGGAATCCTCTGCATCGACGACACCGGCATCGTCGTCAGCCTGAACCGTGCCGGGGCCGAGATCTTCGGCCACGCGGTCGGGGACGTGGTCGGAAGAAACGTCTCCATGCTGGTACCGCCTGCGGCTGCGACGAAACACGACGAGTTCATCTCGCGGTATCTCGCCGGCGAGAAGAGCCGTGTCGTCGGCGCGAATCGTGATCTCTCGGGTCTCCATTCCAGCGGCCGTGAGATCGTGATTTCGCTCTCGGTCAGCGAGTACGCGGTCGAGGGTCGGAGGATGTTCGCCGGGATCTTCCGGGATCTGACGGAAACGCGACGGCTCGAATCCCAGCTCCTCCAGTCCGAGAAGCTCAAGTCGATCGGACGGCTCGCGGCCGGAATCGCGCACGAGATCAACACGCCCGCCCAATACGTCGGCGACAACCTCGAGTTTCTCGATGGCTGCTACCCCGACCTGATGGGCGTGTTCAAGAAGGTCGACGTGCTCCTCGAAGCATCACGTGCGGCCGAAGTGCTCGCGAGCGAGTCCCAGGCGCTCGCGGAGGCGATCGAAGCCGCGGATCTCCCGTTCCTCGAGGTCGAGATTCCCCGGGCTCTCGGCCAGTCGAGAGAGGGAATCCAGCGTGTGACGAAGCTCGTCTCCGCGATGAAGGAGTTCTCGCACCCCGGAAGCAACGAGAAGCAGGCGACGAACCTCAACCGGGCGATCGAAAGCACGGTCCTGGTGGCTTCCAACGAGTGGAAGTACGTCGCCGAGATCTCGACCGACTTTGCGCCGGACCTCCCCCTCGTCCCGTGCTTCGAGGCCGAGTTCAATCAAGTCGTGCTCAACATCGTCGTCAACGCGGCGCAAGCGATCGGCGAACAGGCGCGGCCGGGAGGGGCGAAGGGAAGTATCGAGATCCGGACGCGCCAGGAGGAGGATCGGGTTCGGATCGACATCCACGACGATGGGCCGGGCATCCCCGAGACGATCCGTTCGAGGATCTTCGATCCCTTCTTCACGACCAAGGAAGTCGGCAAGGGAACCGGGCAGGGACTGGCGATCGCACGGTCGACGATCGTCGACAAACATGACGGGGCGATCGAGGTGGCGAGCTCGGCCGAGCAAGGCACGACGTTCACGATCCGACTTCCCATCTCGAGCGGATCGCAGTCGGAGGATGTGGGATGAGACGGATTCTCTTCGTGGACGACGAGCCCAACGTGCTCGACGGGATCCGCCGCTCCCTGAGAACGCATCGCCACGAATGGGAGATGGTCTTCGTGACGTCTGGCCAGGCG
>CAUJGH010000170.1 GCA_963169575.1 Myxococcota bacterium
AGGGGGAAGGTCTCGTCCACGGACGCGAGGACCTCGTCGAGCCCCAGCGCCGGCCGACGCTCGCCCGGCTCGAGCTCGTCGCCGTAGGCGGGCGGCGTCGGAAGGTCGCCGGAGACGACGAGTTCATCTTCCGACGGCTCGGCCGGGATCTCGGTCGGCGACGCGACCGGAGTCTGGGCCAGGCCTGGCGTGGCGAGACCGTAAAGGAACAAACCGAGCGCGAGCCCTCGCATCCGACGCGCGCGCGCACGGCCCCGGGTCATTTCTTCGAGCCCGACTCTTCGCCGCTCACGGCAGCCTCGCTCGCCCCGCCCTTCGCACCCGGCATCGATTCGGGCGGGCTCATCGCCACCGTCGGCGGGAACCCGTTCGCCTGGCGCCAGAGCTCGTACCCGAGCGAGACCTGATCGAGCAGCACGAAGCCGTTCGCGCGGGCGCCCTGACGCAGATACTGCGGACTCGGCCAGGGCTCGTCGTCCGGATCCGGGACCACGAGGATCCGGAAACGCCCGAGACCATCGCCACTCGAATCGACGACAGCGACCGTCCCGCCGAAGGTACCGACCGCGACCGAGGGCCAGCCGCCGAACTGCACGCCCGGCCAACCCTCGAACTGCAGCCGCACGCTCCGGCCTTCGCGCATCAGCGGCACGTCGTTGCCGTCGACCCAGAGCTCCACCGCCTGCGACTGCACGTCCGGCAGCAGCGCCACGAGCGGATCGCCGGCCTTCACGAGCTCCGCACCGGGACTCGCATAGATCCGGAAGACGGTGCCGGAGCGCGGGGCCGTGATGCGCTGCGCGTTCTGCTGCGCGATGCGGACGGAGAGGTTCGCGAGCTCCTGATCCTTGCCCGCCGCCTCGGATTCGGCGCCCTGCTCCTCGGCGCGCGCGGATTCGATGCGCGCCTGCACTTCGGTCTGGACGCGTCCGAGCTCCGCCCTGCGCGCCTTCTCTTCTTCGATACTCGCCTCGAGCGCCTGTCGATCCTGCGAGAGCTCGGCCTTCGCCTGCTTGTAGATGCGATCCGCGACTTCGAACTCGAGCGCCGCAGCGAGCCCCTCGTCGACGAGCTGCTTCTGGCGCTCGTAGTTGAGCTCGGCCTGGGCCACCGCCGCTTGGGCCGCTTCGACGCCATGCCGCGCCGAGCGAACCCGCGCACCGGCGACCTCGACCAGATTCTGGGCCGCCTGGACCGACAGCTCCTGGGCGCGCGTCAGCGCCTCGACCTGCATCTGGTAGACCTTGACCTTCTCGCGCGAAGCGGCGAGCTGGCTCTCGAGTGCCGCTCGCTGCTGGTCGAGTCGCATCACGATCTCGGGATCGAGGTCGACGATGTCGAGCAGCCGATCGCCCTCCTGGACGCGCGTGCCCTCGATGACCCAGGCCTTCTGGACGCGTCCGGAGACCGGTGCAGCGACGGTCTGGATCCGATCGAAGGGGTCGAGCGCGGAAACGCGACCCGCAGCGGGCACGTTCTGCTGCCAGGGCACGACGAAGAGCGCCAGCAGCGTCGCGCCCATCGCACCGTAGAGGATGCGGTAGAAGATCCGGAGGGCGTCCGGGCCCTGCACGAGCAGGATCGAAGACATCACGCGCGGAGAGGGCCGGCCGTGCTCGGTCAATGCGAATCTCCCGAAGCGCCGGGGCCCTGCCCGTCGGCTCGCGAGCCGCAGCGACCGAGATCGATGCAGCGGGAGCAGCGGGCCAGGACGTCTTCGCGATCGGAGACGACGATCACGGTCCACGGTGCGTCCGGCGCGAAGAGGATGTCGCCGATCCGCTCGCGCGCGGCCTGATCGAAATCCTCGAGCACCCGGTCGACGAGCAGGACCCGCGGCCGCCGGAGGATCGCACGCGCGATCATCAGCCGGGTCAGCTGGACCTGGGAGAGGGGCCGGCCATCCGTCGAGAGCTCGGTGTCGAGGCCCTCTGGCATCTGCCGGAGCTCTTCGAGCAATCCGACCGCGTCGAGGACGCGCATCATCTCGGCGTCGCCGAATCCGTGCCGCCCGACGCGCACGTTGTCGCGAACGGTTCCGGCGAAGGTCTCGCGACCACGAACGAGGGCGACGACGTCGCGGATCGACTCGATCGAGAGCTCCCGATAGTCGCGTCCGTCGATCGCGACGTAGCCCGCCGAGGGCTCCCGGAGCCCGAAGACGAGATCGAGGAGCGAGCTCTTCCCGCTGCCCGTCGCGCCCGTGATCGCGACGCGGTCGCCGGCTTCGACGTGCAGATCGAGCCCGGCAAAGACGGGTTCGGTGAAATAACCGAAATGGACGCCGACCAGATCGATCCCCGCTGCGCCCGGAGGCCGCAAGAGGTCGTCGCCGTCGTCCCGCTCGAGTGGCAGATCGAACAGCAACGAGAGCTTGTCCGTCGCGGCGAGCAGGTCGTAGAAGCGCTCGAGCTGCTTGCCGAGCTTCGCGACGGTCGAAACGATCGCCGTGATGATGAGCTCCGACGCGACCAGCTGTCCGAGCGTCAGCTGGCCCTGGACCACGAGCATGCCGCCGAGCGCGAGCAGTGCGGCGCTCGCCACGACCTGGAGCGCGAGCGTCCCCGCGTGTTGCCGCAAGACGATCCGGAAATGGGCCCGGCGCGCGCCGATCCAGGACGTCGCCAGCGTGTCGGCATGCCCGAGCGCGAAGCTGCGCTGATCGACGTCGCGGAACGTCGCGGGATGACGCGCCAGCTCCTCGAGCCAGCCGAATACGTCGTATTTCGCCTTCGATTCCGCGATCGCGGTCGGGACGGCGCTGCGCCCCAGCACGACGACGACGAGGACGATGCCCACGATCAGGAGCGCGCTGAAGGCCAGCATCAAGGGGTGGTAGAACGAGAGGATCAGCAGGCCGACGGCGATCTGCAGCGCGGCCGCCGACCCCTCGAGCAGGAGCGACGAAAGCGATTTCTGGACCGTCACCACCTCGAAGATCCGATTGACGAGCTCCGGCCCGTGGCGGCGATCGAATGCGCGCGGGAGAACCCGCGGAATGCGCTCCGCGACGTCGCTGACGACCCGAACGAACAGCCGCTGCTGGATCAGCTCGATCACGAACGTCTGCACCAGCGACATCGCCGCAGAGAATCCGAGCACCGCCAGCAGCAGCAGCGCCAGCACGACGACGGGCTGGAGCAAGCCGCCGAACGCGATCGAGTTCACGAGCTGCTGCACCGCGATCGGCGTCGCGAGGCTGAGACCGCCGATCGCCGCCGCGAAGGCGACGATGGCCCAGAGGTCCGAGCGCTCCGGGCGGATCAGGCTCGCGAGTCGTGCCAGGGGCGACATCTCGCCCGGCTCGTGTCCCCCGTGATCCGAGCCCGCAGCATGGGACCCCACTCCGATCGACGCCCCCGATGCGGGATACCGGCCTTCGACGACGAGCCAGCTGCGGGGAACCTCGGGATCGACGCCGCCCAACATGCCCACGAGATCCGCGAAGCCGACGATCCGGCTCTGCCCCGTCTGAAGCGAGATCCGGACCTCGCGCCGCGAGGAACGGTCGAGCGCGAACAGCTCCGGGGTACCCCCCGCCCCGGCCCCCCGGATCGAGACGAGGGCACAGCCCCGGCTCGCCGCGCCGAACGCCTCGCGCAGGGACCACACGACTCGACGGGACCGAAGGCCGAGGGGAAGACACTGTCCCTCGAGCGTCTGCTGCCAGGTCGCCTCGATCAGCCGATGCTCGTCGACGGCGGAAACCGCGGCCGGATCGACGTGGGCGCCGGCCATTTCCGCGAGGCGAAGCAGGAATGAAAGCGGAGCGACCACGCGACTCGAGAGATCGATCGGCGGGGCACTGCTCGGGGCGGGCGAGTCCGGGGCAGACGACATCCGCGGCAGACAATAACCTGCGCGCGGAGCCGTGCATGGGCCGCGTCGGGATCGGCAAGACGATTTCCCGAACCGGCTTCCGACTTCTGACTCACGGAATCTGGAATACGCGAACCTCCGGCCGACCCGCTGGCCCGTCGCCACGGACGCGGGCCGGCGAACGGTCCGGTTCGAGGTCGGCCCGGCACGTGGATTCCGATGACGAGATCAAGCTTCGCGGGGGGCCATCCGATCTGGATCCCGATGGCGCGCGAGTGCGCCACCAGGGGGCCCGATGAACCGAATCCTCGTCTTCACGCCGCCGGAAGATCATCGTCTCCGCGCCGTCGGGCTCGCTGCCGCCCTCGCGAGAAAGACCGGCGCGTCCCTCGTTCTCGTGCGGGTGCTCGAGGAGAGCGCGAGCTGGTCGTCCGGCCCGGCCGCGACCGAATCCGAACGCAAGCTCCGCACGCTGCTGGTCGATCGCGAGACGCGGGCGCTTGCCGAAATCGCCGATTCGCTCCGCTCCGGTGCGGCCGACGCTCCCGAAATAACGATCGAAGTCCGCTGGGGCGTACCGTGGGACGTCGTCATCGAGCTCGTCGAGCAGCGAAGCTGCGACCTCGTCATCAAGCCCGCGCGCGGACTGAGCCATTCCGGCCGCGTCTTCTTCGGCGCCACGGCGCTTCATCTCTTCCGACGTTGTCCTTGTCCCGTCTGGGTCGTCGGAGACGACGGCAACCTTCCCCAGAAGGTCCTCGTTTCGATCGATCCCTCCGAAGACCAGACCCGACGCGAGATGGCGTCCAAGCTGCTCGAATGGGGCGATGCCGTCCGCGCGGCATCGGGCGCGGAGGTGGAGATCGCTTCGGCCTGGCAGGCTCCCGGCGCGGAGGCGTTGAAGGAGATCTTCGACGGCGCGGAGCTCGACGCCTTCGTCAAGGATGCATTCGAGCGCGCGGAGAAGGGGCTCGGCTCGATCATCCGGGAGAGCCGCTCGGGCCCCGCCGTGCTGCGCTGCCATCTGCTCGAGGGCTCGGCCCGGGAGCTGATCCCCGACTTCGCCGAGGATCGGGGCTTCGACCTCGTCATCGTCGGCACCCTCGGCCGGACCGGCATCGCCGCCGAGATCCTGGGCGAGACGGCCGAGCTGATCCTTCGCGGGGTGCGGTGCTCCGTCCTGACCGTCTCTCCGAGCCACCGCTCGCCCTGGGATCGCGGCGACTGATCCCGCGCCAGGCGAGCCGCGCGCGCGACGCCTCCGCCTACCGCTCCGCCGCCGCTTCCTTCACCGGCCTCGACCCGAGCTTCGTCCTCGGATCGCGCGGCGTCGTCTCCTCCCAGAGGCGCTCGTAGGTGCTGAACAGGATCCGCCACTGCCCGTC
>CAUJGH010000171.1 GCA_963169575.1 Myxococcota bacterium
CTGCCGGCGGACTTCGAAGGTGCACCTCTCCGGCGTGACCACGCCGCGAGTTCGCTGCCGAGCGCGGAGGGACCCCGATGAGCGCCGCGACCGATCCGGTGGGTTCGCGGACGCTCTCCGAACGGCTCGGATTCCGCCCCGCGGTCGTCGAGCTCGGCCCTACGCATCCGGGTGTCCGGCGCGTGATGGGCGCCGTCGGCGGGACGGCTTCGTTCCTGGTCACCCTCGACGACGATCGGATCGAGGCGCTCGAGGTCGAGATCGGCCTCGGTCACCGCGGCTTCGAGAAGGAGGTCGAATCGCGGCCCTGGGAAGGCGCGCTGTCCTACGTCGCGCGGCTCGGGCATGCGAACGGTCCGATCGCGCAGATCGGCTATTGCCTGGCCCTCGAGCGGCTGGCGGGACTCGAGGTCGCGCCGCGTGCGACCTGGCTGCGGACCCTCGTCTGCGAGCTCGCCCGGATCACGGATCATCTCGCACGCGTCGCGGCGCTGGCCGCGGCGATCGGCGCGGGCGCGGCAGAGCGGGCGGCGGCCCAGGGCGAGCGCGTCGCGGCGGGGCTGCTCGAAGCGGCGGTCGGAGGCAGTCCGCTCGGGGATTGGGCGCTGCCGGGCGGTGTCGCGCGAGATCTGCCCGCCGATTTCGAACTCCGATTCACGGACGCGACGCGCGGCCTCGAAGCGGCGCTCGCAGGCATCGATCGGCTCCTGCTCGCGCATCCGGGCGTCCTGCTCCGACTGCTCGACGTCGCTCCGCTCGCATCGGCGAGTTGTCTCGCGCTCGGGATCACGGGTCCGTGTCTGCGCGCCGCCGGCATCGCGCGCGACCTGCGCCGGGACGGGCCGCTGCTCGCGTACGGCGAGCTCGATTTCGAGCTGGCGATCGGCGCGCGCGGGGACGATTACGATCGGCTCGCAGTCGTCGTCGAAGAGATCCGTCAGAGCCTGGGCATGAGCGGGCAATGCGTCCGCCGATTGCAAGAGGGCAGCATCGGGCGAGAAGGCGAGGGCGTCGTCGGCGCGTCGAGCCCGAGCCCGAGCGCGTCGCCGCTCGTCGTTCCGGCGGGCGAGGTCGCGCTCTCGATCGAGTCGTCGACGGGCGAGCTCGGGTTCTTCCTCGTGAGCGACGGCGGCGCGCTGCCGCGCCGGATCCGCTGCCGGGCGCCGAGCTTCTTCCATGCGCAGGCGCTTCCGCACGCGCTGATCCATGCGCGGCTCGATGATCTGCTGCCGACCGCCGCGCTCTTCCATCTCGTCTCCGGGGAGTGTGATCGTTGAGTCGCGCGAAGGCGCCGCCCGATGCGTCGCCGTCCCGGGGAGCGGGCGAGGCCGCATCGCCGAAGCCGCCGCCGCTGCGCCCCTTCGGTCTCGTCCTTCGCCACGACGGGCGCTTCCTGCACGAGGGCGAGCCGATCCGGAACCGCAAGCTCCGCGAGCATTTCGAGCGCTCGGTCGATTACCTCCCCGAAGAGGGCAAGTTCATCGTTCGCCTCGGCCATTTTCGCGGCCAGATCGAGGTCGAGGAGGCCGGCTTCTTCGTGCGGTCGATCGAGCTGGCATCGGGCGAGATCGCGCTCTCCGATGGCGCGCGCGAACGTCTCGACGTCGCGAGTCTCGCGCTCTCGCCGATCGACGGGGCGCTGCTCTGTCGCGTGAAGCGGACGCTGGCGCCGGAGGGGCTCGTCGCCCGCTTCATGGGCTCGGCCCAGGCGGAGCTGCTGCTGGCGGTCGAGGAGGTCGACGGTCGAACGCTGATCAGGCTAGGCGGGTCGGCCGTTCCGCTGCCGGAGCTGGGCCGCGGCTGAGCGGCGTTCGGGGCTCGGGCTGCGTGGCGGCGGCCCGGATGCTTCGGGCCAGCACGCGGAACGAAGGCAGCCGACGGGCGGCGGGCTCCGGCGGTTTGACTGCGCCCGGACGGGTCTGGTAAACCCTCGTCTCCCGAGATCTCTCGGGCCATCCTCGGATGGCAGGGGCGATTCGCAGCGCGGACCCCACCGAGGCGGCGTGGCCAAGTGGTAAGGCATGAGCCTGCAAAGCTCTGACCCCCGGTTCGAATCCGGGCGCCGCCTCCAATCCTCGAGTCGTCGGGCTCGTCCGGCCGTTCCGATTCGATTCGATCTCCCGATCAGCGCGCGTCGCCGTACTCCAGCCGCTTCCCCGCCGGATCGAAGATCGCGAAGCGCGCGACGCCGATCCGCTGCAGGAAGTGCTGGACCGACACGCCGAGCACCCCGAGCCCGTACCGCAGGGACCTTCGGAAGTCGATCGACGACGCCTCTTCGAAGTAGGCCGCCGGACAGCTGATCTCCCCGATCCGGAAACCCTGGAAGAGGATCTGGGCGAGCATCTGGTTGTCGAAGACGAAATCGTCGGAGTTCTCGAGCAGCGGGAGCGCTTCGAGGACTTCGCTCTTGAAGGCGCGATAGCCCGTGTGGTACTCGGAGAGCTTCGCGCCGGCGAGCAGGTTCTGGATCGCGGTGAGCAGGCGGTTCGCGACGTATTTGTAGCGGGGCATGCCGCCGGCGAGGGCGCTGCCGCCGAGGATGCGGGAGCCGAGGACGACGTCGAAGGGGCCGTCGGTCAAGAGGCCGATCATCGAGGGCAACAGCTTCGGCGTGTATTGATAGTCGGGGTGGAGCATGACGACGACGTCGGCCCCGCGCCGGAGCGCTTCCGCGTAGCAGGTCTTCTGGTTGCCCCCGTAGCCGCGATTCTCCGGGTGGACGAGCGGCCGGAGGCCGAGACGACGGGCCTCCGCGACGGTGTCGTCCGAGCTCGCGTCGTCGGTGACCACGATCTCGTCGACGAGATCCAGCGGAATCTCGCGGACGGTGCGTTCGAGCGTTCGCGCTGCGTTGTAGGCCGGCATGACGACCACCACGCGTTTGCCGTGGAACATGGGGGCGGCAACTCCTCGGGACGGCTCGCGGCGCCGTGGCGGGCGAGCGTCTAGACTTTGGCGGGTCGTCTCCTGCCCGGATGGCGAAATGGTAGACGCGGGCGACTTAAAATCGCCTGGCCTCAGGTCGTGCAGGTTCGAGTCCTGCTCCGGGCACCCCACGCGCTTTGCGCTCCTCGTCGGTCTCGAGAAAGCGCTCCCGTACGTCGTCGGTCGCCAGCAGGTCCTCGAGGGCGTCGCGATCGAGGAGCGTCGTTCGCTGATAGTTCTGCTCGGGCCGCTCGATCTCGATCCGGTAGATCTCGCGGGGCTGCTCGAAGATCTGGCGAATGCGGAGCGATTGATCCTCGCCCGGCTCGAGGATCTGCGCGCGCAGCGAATCCACGATCCGATCCGATCGGCTCGCGTAGGCGTAGGCGGGGCCGCCTCCGGAGAGGTTCGTCCGACGCGCGCGTCCGAGCAGCTTGAAGGTTCCGGGCGGTCTCATGGGAAGGCGGAGCATACCGATCCGCATCCGCGCGATTCAAGCATGGGCGGGCAGGCCATGGAGTCGGCGGATCCGCCGTCCACGGTGGCGCGCCTCTTCGCGCGCGACCATGAGCCGCGCGATCGGGAGGAGATCCTGTGTCGATGTGCCGTCGAAGCAGATGCCGAAGTGCGCATCGTCCGGGCTCCCCTTGGGCGTGCCGAACAGCTCGGGATGGAGGGTCACGCGCGACCAGCGGACGTGGCCACGGCAGCGAAAGGATCGATCGCCGGCGAGACGGACTTCGATCACGAGCGGCGTGCCCGGATCGGGGGCGCTGGCCGCATGGACGCAGAGACCGCCGAGGCCGATGTTCGTGCAGGTCGCGCCTTCGACGACGGGCTGGCCGCCTTCGGTCGTCAGCAGGATGCGGCTGAAGAGCGGGATGCGGTCGCCTCCGCGCTTCGAGTCCTCCCGTTCGAGCTTGGCATGGGCCATGGGCGTTCTTCCGATGGGTTCGATGGCCTATCGGCGCCGGGCGGGCGAGGGCTTGAGCGCAAAACGGTTGCGCCTCGTTCCGCATCTTCGCTCCGCAGCTCGGGATTTCGGGAACGGCCCAATTCGGGGGATCGCTCAAGCCCGTGCGAACACCGGACGAAGGAAAGGCCACTCCGTCCGCGCTGTCTCATGCCGGGTCGGGCGAATCCCCCAATGATCGCGATCCGAGGGTCTTCATCCTTGTCGGACGAGAGCGCAGTCCATCTCGAATCGGGCGCACGGTTGTCGGCGGAGGCCGCGCGGGCGTTGGGCGCAGGGGCCGGGCAGAGCGCGCGCGCCGTCGGCCGCGCGGGGCGGATGCTGCTCGTCGAAGTCGAGGGCGGGGACGGGCCGGCGGTGCCGTGGGACCGCGATCTCGTGCTCTGCGGCGACGTTCGCGCGTTTCCCCTGGCCGACCTGCTCCAGCTCGTCCATGCCGCGGGCAAATCGGGCTTCCTGCTCTTCCAATACGGGACGGAGGAGAAGGCGATCTATCTGAGTCGCGGCGAGGTCGTCTTCGCCGGATCGAATCTCGAAGCGGACCGCCTCGGCCTTTGTTTGTTGCGTGTCGGCATGTTGACCCGCGACCAGCTCGAGGCCGCCGAGCGTCGCTTCCACGGCGCGACACGCTTCGGAAAGATCCTCGTCGAGCTCGGATTCCTGACGCCGCGCGATCTCTGGGAAGGCGTCAAGACGCAGGTCGAGGAGATCGTGCGATCGCTCTTCTCCTACACCGCGGGTTGGATCCATTTCTGGGAAGGCGAGATCGAGCCCGACAACACGGTTCGGCTGTCGCTCCCGACCCACCGCCTGATCGACGAGGGCCTGGCGCGCCGCGACGAGCTGCTGCGCTTCATCGCGCAGCTCGAGGATGCCCGGACCCGGATCCGCGCGCGGCCCGGGGCGCGGCGCACGCCCTGCTCGGAGAACGAGCGGGCCGTGCTCGAAGCGCTGGCGGAGGACGGAAGCTATGGAGCGCTCTGCCATCGGACCGGCCTCGATCCCCGCACCGCCGCGCGGACGCTGCAGTTCCTGCAGCTGACGGGCCAGGTGCAGATCGATTCCGCTGCTTCTGGAGCGGGTGACGATTTCGCGACCGCGGACGACGACGTCGTCCGGGAGGCCGTCTCGCTCCATTGCAAGCTGATCTTCGAGCTGACGGCGCCCCTCGTCGCCGTCGACGGACCGCAGGCCGTCGCCGAGCGCATCAATCGGATCGTCGCCGAGAGCGTCGCCCGCGGTCGCCGCCTCTTCGCCGGGCTCGCCTTCGACGCGCGTGCCGGGCTCGATCCCTCCCTGGTCGAGCACCGCGCCCTGCGGCTGCCCGGCGATCGGATCCGCGAGGTCGACGAGACGCTGGGGGAAATCGTGGCCTATCTCGAATTCGAGCTGCGGAACCATCCGAGCATCGCGGACGCGGCACCCTTCCTGGAGGCCGTCGATCCGCTGCGGGCTATGCTGATCCGCTGACGGGAAGCCCGCCGATGGATCCAGGCTGCGAACGCGTGGTCGCCCGTCGGCTCGCGATCGCCCCCGCCCGGATCCGATGAAGAAGCCGCCTCCGAAATCGAAGTCGCCCCGCCCGCACGGTCCGCCCGCCCGGCCGGCGAGCGATTGGCTCACCGGCCAGCACGCGGTTCGGGAGGCGCTGCGCGCCCATCGGCGGCGGATCGATCGATTGCTCCTCCGCGACGATGGACGCCTCGGCGACGCCGATACGATCGTCGAGCTCGCGCGTGCGCGGGGTATTCGGATCGAAGTGGCAGACGAGTCCGCCCTCGATGGGCTCGCGGGGCCGGACGGCCGAAGCCAGGGCGTTGCCCTGCAGGTCGGCCCGCTCCCCGAGCTCACGCTCGATGCCTTCCTGGCCACGCAAGCCGCCGCGGCCTGCGCCGCCGAGTCGACGACCGGCCGCCGGATCGTCGTCCTCGATGGCGTCGAGGATCCGCAGAATGTGGGGGCGATCGCCCGGGTCGCGGAGTCGGCGGGCTGCGTCGGCCTGATCCTGACCGATCGCCGGGCGCCGGCGATCACGCCGGCCGTCAGCCGGGCGTCGGCCGGTGCGATCGAATGGCTCCCCGTCGTCCGAGTCACGAATCTCGTCCGAGCCCTCGAAGGGCTGAAGGCCGCGCGCTATTGGGTGCTGGCCGCAGAGCTCGAACGGAGCGAATCGATCCATGCGCTCCCGGATCGGATCCTGACCGGCGATCTGGTGGTCGTCCTCGGGGCCGAAGGGCGCGGGATCCGGCCCGGCGTCCTCGAGCAGGCGGATCATCGGGTCCGGATTCCGATGCGCGGGCGGGTGGCCTCCCTCAATGTCGCGACGGCCGGGGCGGTGATCCTGTACGAGCTCCTTCGGCGGGCGGAGGCGGGGCGGAAGGATCCCGGCGGGGAGCACGATTGAGGGCCGCGGCCGGGTCGCGGGCGGCTCTCCCGGGCCGTTCCAGCCGCTTGCCAGCGGGGACGAAGCCGGTCTATAGTCGGCCCGCGCTTTTCATGGCTGGCGTAGCTCAACTGGTAGAGCATCGGATTTGTAATCCGAGGGTTAAGGGTTCGAGTCCCCTCGCCAGCTCCGGCGTCGTGGATACGGAGCTGACCTTCGGAGGGGCTCATCGCGATCCTCGTCGTCTGCGAAATTCGGAATCGTCCGGAATCGTTCGAACAAAGATCGAAAGAGATCGAATCGTTTCCCGTCGTCCTTCCATGCGGGGTCGTGCGCGACCGGCGAGGCAGATCGACACGACGGCATCGCGAATGGATTGGCATCGACGGAAAACGACGGAAAACGAAGTGCTTCCGGCGTGATTGGGTAAACGGGCGGATTCGAGGAGAGATACCGAAGCGGTTAAACGGGGCAGACTGTAAATCTGCTGGCCTTGGCCTACGGAGGTTCGAATCCTCCTCTCTCCACCAGCCGCCCTGGCTCTCCCGGCTCCTTCCGGCCAGCGGATCCGACGAGGGGATCCGACTAACATAGTCGAACGGAGCCATGGTCGAACGGAGCCACGGTCGAACGGAACGACGCGGGCAGCGGCACGAGCATGCGAGCGCGCGAGAACGAAAGAGAAAGCAAGACGGGAGCCGCAGGGGCAAGAGATTTTTCGCGGGAATAGCTCAGATGGCTAGAGCACCAGCCTTCCAAGCTGGGGGTCGCGGGTTCGAGCCCCGTTTCCCGCTCCAGATGCCTGCCGAGCGCATGGCCCGGCATGAATCGGACCGGAAGATCGGATGGGAGCTCGCGGCGGGCTCCGAATGACGGCCTCCGGCAGAAGCAGGTCCGACGAGAGGATTCGGCTCACGTAGCTCAGTTGGCAGAGCACGTCCTTGGTAAGGACGAGGTCAGCGGTTCGATCCCGCTCGTGAGCTCCAGTCACCTTCTCATGTGTCATGTGGATGGCGTTCGAGGAAAGACGTTCGAGGAAGGACGTCGGAATAAAGGACGTCGGAACGAGAACGTCGGAAGAAGAGCATTCGAAGCGGCGCGTTCGACGAGGATCGAAGGTTCGAGAGCAAGCGATTCAACAGACTGGCCTCCATGGACCGCTCCCCGGGATGAGGGGTG
>CAUJGH010000172.1 GCA_963169575.1 Myxococcota bacterium
TGCGCATGCTCTACATGCTCGCGAAGGATGGTCGGCTCTTCGAACGGCGGGTCTGGACGGAGGGCATGGGCTTTCTGTGGGGCGAAGCGGGGCTGCTGCGCGGCACGGCCTCCGCCTATCGCGGCTGGTTCCGCCGTGACCACCATCCCGACGAGATCGACGACGCGCCGCTGATCGCCCACCATGCTCCGCGGATCGCGCGAGAGATCGCGGGCTGACGAACGCGGCGGCGCTCGGCGCTTGGCGAGAAGAGCGGAGGCGTGGCGATGTCCGAGTTCCTGAGCGTGCGCATCGATGGAGCGATCGGCGAGCTGCGGCTCGAGCGGCCGGAGAAGCGCAATCCGCTGTCCATCGAGATGCTCGAAGCGATCGCCGGCGCGGCCCGGCGCTTCGACGAGGCGCGGGGGCTGAAGGTCGTCGTCGTGCGCGGCAGCGGCACGAGCTTCTCGAGCGGGGCCGATCTCGCGAGCTTCGCGGCGACGCCGGGGCGCACGACACGGGAGGTCGCGGAGCTCGGGCGCGCGATGGCCGAGGCGCTCGAATCGATGCGGGCGATCACGATCGCCGCGATCCAGGGCTGGTGTGTGGGTGGTGGACTCGTGCTCGCGGCGGCCTGTGATCTGCGGATCGCGAGCGAGGGCGCGCGCTTTTCCATTCCGGAAGTCGATCTCGGAATTCCGCTCGCCTGGGGCGGGATCCCGCGACTCGTGCGCGAGCTCGGTCCTGCGCGGACGAAGGAGCTCGTCTTGACCTGCCGGCCCTTCGACGCGGAGGAGGCAAGGGCGGCGGGATTCCTGAACCGCGTGGTTCCCGAAGATCGACTCGATGCGGAGGTCGATGCGCTCGCCGCGGCGCTCGCCCGGAAGGCTTCGCATGCGCTCTTCTCGACGAAGCGGCACGTCAACGCGGTGACGGATCAGATGGTCGGAACGATGCGCTCGTGGGCCGACGCGGATGGCCTCGTCACGGCTTTCGCCGACGAAGAATGCGCCGCCGCGCGCCGCGACTATCTCCTCGCGAAGAAAACCCGCTCGAAGAATCCCCGATCGTAGAAGTCGCCGCGTGCTCGCACGCCGACGCCCGCGCGGCCGCATGACCGGCGCCGGGCGAATCGCGCTTCCCGACCGCTTCGCTGGCCGGTGGCTCCGGCGCGCCCCTTCGGCAATGGCGCTGGGGATCTGGCGGTCGATCGGAGCCCTTGATCAGGGCGCGTTGCCGAGGATGCCCGCATCGCGCAGACGCTTGTCGACGCGCTTCTGGAAGGTCTCGGTCAGCGGAGCGGTCGCTTCCTGCATCTTGCCGATGAACGCCTCGTTCAGCGTCGGCGTCTGCGCGAGCAGCTTCTGCGCGACGGGCGACTCCCAGAAGTCGGCGATCGCGGCGATCTCCTTCGCGGAGAAATGCTGGACGTAGACCGTCGCGTAGAGATCGGTCAGGAAGTCGACGTCGGCGAAGCGCTGACCGAAATCCTTGCGCGCCTCTTCGAGGGCGATCGCCTGCATCGGCTCGGTGATCGCGATGCCGGTCGACGCGAGACCCGTCAGGACTTGTTCGGCCGCGGAGTAGGTCATCTGCTCGCCCATCTGGGCGGGGATGTTCTGGGCGACGAGGAAGCGCTTCATCGCGGCGCGAAACGCGGGATCGGGCTTCGCGCTCTCTTCGGCAGCCTGCGCGGCGGGCAGGGCGCCGAAAGCGAGACCGAGTCCGAGAACGAGCAGGACCGCGAGGATGTTCGGCGAGATCCGACGAGAGGCGCGCATGAAGGGGCTCCTGGGCGATTGGGGCGCCGGATCATACGCGGCCGCTCCCGGGCGCGCCCGCCGCGGGGCGAGGGTGGCCGACAGGGTCAGGGCGACGACCTCGGCCGCGCCGGCCTCGAGAAGCGCTTCGGCTGCGGCTTCGAGGGTTCCGCCGGTCGTCAGAACGTCGTCGACGAGCGCGATGCGGAGGCCGGCGAGAGGACGAAGCTTGCGGCGGCGCGCGGGCCGAAATGCGGATCCAGACTCGCGGCCTGGCCGGAGGGCGCCGGGCGGAAGCCGACGGCGGACGCGCCCAGCGACCTGCTCGTCGACACGAAACGCGCGGGCGAGGTTCGCTCGCCGCTCGGCAGCCGAGAGGCCGGCCTGGGAGCCAGTATCGCGGACGCGCTCCAGCAGGCCGGGCGCGAAGGGGCGACTCAGGCGGCGGGCGATCCGGTCCGCGATCCAATCGGATTGGTTGAATCCGCGGCGCCGCAGCCGGCTCGGATGCAGAGGGATGGGCACGACGAGATCGGGCAGGGCGCGGGTCTCTTCCCGGAGCCGATCGACCAGCGCATCGGCCAGATGCAAGGCGAAGCGCCGCGCGCCCGGGTCCGGACCGAAGGGACCTCGCGGATTCTTGAAGGCGGGGATCAGGCGAGAGACGGGATCCGCGTGCCGGACCGCCGACAGGCAGCGATGCAGAGGGCTGCCGCCGGCGAGGCAGGTGGGACAGCCGGCGAGCCGCCCGCCCGGAGGGCCCCAGCTCGCCTCGCTCCCGGCGATCTGCGGATCGGCCGGCATCCCGCAGCGGGGACACCCGTCCGCTCGCCGCCACCAGGGCATGGCACATGCGCACGCCCGGCAGAGCGGACGCCCGGCCCGTGAAGGGATCTGGATCCCGCAGACTGCGCAAACGGGCGCGGCGAGGGCGAATTCGAGGAGGCGGAGGAGGGCCGAGCCGCCGGCGCGGACGAGCGCGCGCGATGCGCGACGAACCGCGCGGCTTCCCCATCGGATGAAGGCCCGCTTTCGGCGATGCCCTGCCCCGCTCCCGCTCGCTCGACGTCCTCTCGACCCCAGCAGAACGACCATTTCGCATCGCCCCATTGCGTCACACGGGGCGCGACGCGGGAGCGGGACCGGGGAGATCGCTGTACGGCCTCTCAGGCGGCCGGATCGGCTGCCGGATCCCCGGCGTCCTCCGCGTCGTCGTCCGCGCCCGAACGCTTTTCGGGCTCCGGATTCGGGTCGACGCCCTCGATCTCGAGGTCGATTCGCGGCGCGTCCTGCCAGAGGCGCTCGAGATCGAACTTCACGCGCGCCTCGGGATCGAAGACGTGGACGATCGCGTCGTTGCAATCGATCAGGACCCAGACGCCGTCGTCCATGCCCTCGACACCGAGCGGCGTCTCGCCATGGGCATGCAGCGCCTCGATCACGCCTTCCGCGATCGCGCGCACCTGCCGGTCCGAACGGCCCGTCAGCACGATGAACGTATCCGCGTAGAACGTCAGGCTGCGCATGTCGAGCACGATCGGGCGCTCGGCCTTGCGGTCGAGGGCAGCCTCGACGATCCAGCGCGCCTTCTCCTTGGGTTCGACTGCCGTCATCGTCTCGTCCTCTCTCCTGCCGCTTCCCGAGCATCGCTCGCGGCATAACATCCGCTCCGTTCGATCGCGCCGCGAATCGCCTCGGGAACGAGATACCGGATCGACCGGCCCTCGCGGCAGGCCCGCCGGATCCCGCTCGACGAAACGTCGAAGGCGGTGACTTCGACGAGGTCGATGCGGGTCCCGGCCGCGGCGTGGACCGCGACCTGGCCGCCTGCCTCGAATCGGAAACGTTCCCGGACGGTCTCCGGCATGCGCTCGGCCAGATCGCGAAGACGCCCAGGCGGCCGCGTCATGACCGCGAAATCGGCGAGCTCGAAGAGTCGCAGAGGCGAGCGCCATTCGCCCATTTCGGCGAAGGCGTCCTCGCCGACGATGAAGACGGGCGGTGGGCCCCCGGGATCGCGAGCCCGGATCAGCGTCAGCGTGTCGACGAGGTAGGAGGGCCCGCTGCGATCGACCTCGACGCGCTCGACGTCGAAGGCGGGATTGCCGGCGATCGCGCCCTCGACCCAGGCGAGCCGCAGCGCCGCGGGCGCGATGGGATCGCCCTCGCGCTCGCGCTTGTGCGGCGGGATGGCGCTCGGGACGAAGTCGATCCGGTCGAGTCCGAGGGCCTCGCGGACCTCCTCTGCGGCTCGCAGATGGCCCAGATGGATCGGATTGAAGGTGCCCCCGAACAATCCGATGCGCGGCGCGCGGGGGCTCCGGCTCATCCGCGCAGCTGACCGTCGCCCATGAGCACGAATTTACGCGTCGTGAGCCCCTCGAGCCCCATCGGTCCGTAGGCGTGGAGCTTCGTCGTCGAGATCCCGATCTCGGCGCCGAGCCCGAGCTGGAAGCCGTCGGAGAAGCCGGTCGAGCAGTTGACGCCGACCGTCGACGAATTGACGCGCCGCAGCCATTCCTGGCTGTTCGCATAGTCGTTCGTCAGGATGATCTCCGTATGGTTCGAGCCGTAGCGGCGGATGTGCTCGATCGCCTGGTCCATCGAATCGACGATCCGGACCGCGAGGATCGGTGCGAGGAACTCCTCCGCCCAGTCCGCGTCGGAGGCCGAGATCGCGTCGCCGAAGATCGCTCGCGTCGCCGGGCAGCCGCGGATCTCGACGCCCGCCTCGCGCAGGTCCTTGAGGACGAGCGGGAGCACGCGCTCGGCCGCACCGCGATGACAGAGCAGCGTCTCGAGCCCGTTGCAGACCGCCATCTGCCGCAGCTTCGATTCGTGGACGATCGAGACCGCCATCTCCGCGGACGCGCTCTCGTCGATGAAGACATGACACACCCCCGCGTCATGAGCGATCACGGGAATGGTCGACTGCGCCCGCACCTTCCGGATCAGCCCCGGCCCACCGCGCGGGATCACCAGATCGATCAGGTCGGAGAGGCCGAGCAGCACGTCGATCGCCGCGCGGTCGACGGTCGGCAGGATCGTGATCGCGGCCTCGGGAATTCCGACCTCGCGAGCCGCCGCGCGCAGCTCTTCGCCGAGCGCGAGGTTCGAATGAATCGCCTCGGACCCGCCGCGCAGGATCACCGCGTTGCCCGCCTTGAGACAGAGCGCCGCCGCATCGACCGTGACGTTGGGCCGCGCCTCGTAGATCATCGCGATGACGCCGAGCGGGATCGACATCTGCCCGACCCGCAGACCGTTCGGCCGGACGCTGTGGTTCGAGATCCGGCCGACGGGATCGGGCAGGGCGGCGACGTCGCGCAGCCCCTGCAGCATGTCGCGCCATTTCCCGTCCGAGAGGCCGAGCCGTCCGCGCAGCGGCGCTTCGACACCCTTCTCCGCGGCGCTCGCGACGTCCTTCGCGTTGGCCGCGAGGATCTTCTCGCGGGCGGCCTCGAGCCGCGCACCGGCGCAGGCGAGCCATTCATTCTTCTGACGCGTCCCGAGCTCCGCCGTCACCTCGCTCGCCGCCCGCGCCGCCCGGGCAAGCGCCCGCATCTCGGCCGCGAGGGCGGGCGATGCGGTCGATTCGGAGCGGTTTCGGTCGGCGGGGGTCGTCATCTCGGACTCTCTTCGATCTCTTCTCGAGTCCTGATCGGACTCACATCGAACACGCATCACGCGCTCATCGACGCGCTCGTCGAGCGCTCATCGAACTCTCGTCGAGCGCTCATCGACCTTTCGTCGGCGTCTCATCGAGCGCTCACCGACCTCTAATCGAACACTCGTCGAACACTCATCGAGCCCGTTCGATCTCAGTCGCGCATCTCACGGAGCAGCACGAGGTCGTCGCGATGGATGATCTCGTCGCCGTTCGAGTATCCTAGCACCCGCTCGATCGCGTTCGTCCGCTCCCCGGCGAGCCGGGCCACGTCGATCGACGAATAGCTCGCGAGGCCGCGCGCGACCTCCTGCCCACCCTCGTTCACACACGTCACCGACTCGCCGATCCGGAACTCCCCTTCGACGCGCAGGATGCCGGCAGGCAGCAGGCTCCGCCCGCGCTCGCAGAGGGCACGCACGGCGCCGGCATCGATCACGATCCGGCCGCGGCTCTTGGCCGTGAAGGCCAGCCAGTGTTTGTGGCCCCGCAGCTTCTCTCCGGGCTCGAAGAGCGTGCCGTGGCGCTCGCCCGAAACCAGCTTCTCGAGAATCCCGGAGATCTGGCCGTGACACAGGATCGTGGCGGCACCGGAGTGCGCCGCGTTCCGCGCCGCCTGCAGCTTCGTGATCATGCCGCCGCTGCCGTAGCGGGAGCCCGCGCCGCTCGCGATGCGCTCGACGGCGGGCGTGATCTTCGGGACGGTGCGGATCAGCGGGGGCTTCGGCTGGCCGGCCTCGGGCGGACGTTCGTAGAGACCCTCGACGTCGGTGAGGATCACGAGCAGATCGCCGCCGACGACGTTGACGATCGTCGCCGCGAGGTTGTCGTTGTCGCCGAAGCGGATCTCCTCGGTGGCGACCGTGTCGTTCTCGTTGACGATGGGCACGACGCCGAGACCGAGCAGCTCGAGCATCGTGTGGCGGGCGTTCATGAAGCGCTCGCGGTTCTCGAGTCCGGCGCGGGTCAGGAGGACCTGGCCGACGTGCAGGCCGTGGCGGGCGAAGCGGCGCTGATAGAGCTCGACGAGGCCGATCTGGCCGACGGCGGCGGCGGCCTGCTTCTCGCGGATCGTGCGGCCGTTGTGGTCCCAACCGAGCCGGCCGGAGCCGATCGCGATGGCGCCGGAGGAGACGACGACGACCTGATGGCCGCGCTCGCGCACGCGGAAGACGTCGCGGGCGATGGCGGTGAATTTGGCGGGGCGGAGCTGGCCTTCGCGGGTCAGGGTGCTCGAACCGATCTTGACCACGATCCGCTTCGCACGGGGGACCTGCTGCCAGGGATCCGATTGCGCCATCACGCTTTCCCCGCCTCTTCCGCTTCCTTCGCCTCGTCCTCGCGCCGCGCGCGCTCGACGGCTTCGAACATTCGGGCGAGCAGCGCGTCGATGCCGAGATTCGTCGCGCCCGAGATGCGCAGCGGCGTGAGGCCCTGCTGCGCGAGGCGCGCTTCGAGCTCGGCGAGCTGGGCGGGATCGTGGATCAGGTCGCATTTGTTGAGGACGACGATCTCGTGGCGCTCGAGCAGCTCGGGCCGGTAGTGCCCCAGCTCGCGGCGGATCGCGACGTAGTCGGCCTGCAGGTCGCGCCCCTGGAGCAGCATCGCCTCGACGTCGAGCAGATGGATCAGGACGCGGGTGCGCTCGACGTGGCGCAGGAACTGGTGGCCCAGCCCGGCGCCTTCGCTCGCGCCTTCGATGAGACCCGGGATGTCGGCGACGACGCAGCGCCGCTCGCCGCGCTCGACCACCCCGAGCGAAGGGACGAGCGTCGTGAAGGGATAGTTGGCGACGCGCGGCTTCGCCGCGGAGATCCGGCGCAGCAGCGTCGATTTGCCGGCGTTGGGAAAGCCGACGAGGCCGACGTCGGCCATGAGCTTGAGTGAGAGGCGGATGCGCCGGCATTGCCCGGCCTTGCCGGGCGTCGCGAAGTCCGGCGCCTGGCGGGTCGAGGTCTTGAAGCGCGCATTGCCGAGGCCGCCGCGTCCGCCGCGCGCGACGACGATGCGCTGGCCGTGGCGCGTCAGGTCGGCGATCGGCGTGGGCTCCGCATCGGAAGCGTCGCCTTGGAAGGGCTCCTGCCCGATCAGGCCCGCGTCGAAGTCCGCAGCGTGCTCCCCGCCCGACGACTCGTCGGCTTCTTCGGGCTCGATCTCGATGAGGCGGCTGAATCCGTCCCGGGCGGCATCCGCGCCGCCGTCGGTCGATGCGCCGAGGGCGCCGTCCGCCTCGAAATCGTCCACGTCCTCGGCGGATTCCTCACCGGGCGCAGTGCCGGTGTAGCTGCCGATGTGGCGGGAGGCGGAGCGGGCGACCGGTAGATCTTCGAGCGCGTAGACGAGCGTTCCGACCGGGACGCGGATTTCGATCGGCGCACCGGAGGCGCCCTTCTTGTCGGTGCCGCCGCCGGGCTCGCCGTCCGCGGCCTTGATTCGGCGGGCGGATTTCAGGTCGAGTAGCGTCGCGACGTTCGTATCCGCGACGAGCACGACGTCTCCGCCCCGGCCGCCGTCGCCGCCGTTCGGGCCGCCGTTCGGGATGTACTTCTCGCGCCGGAACGAGACGTTGCCGTCCCCGCCCGAGCCCGACTGGACTTCGAGCTGGGCCTCGTCGACGAAGAGATGTGCGTGCTTCATGATCGTCGCCGGCGGCGCGCCTTGCAGGAAGGCGTCGCATCGAAGATGGGGCTGCGGTTGCCGAGAAATCGGGCCGCTGCCCCCGACGACCCGATCGCTTCAGCGGATTCTCCCACCCACCGGAACATGCCGAAGCATGGCGGCGGCGAGGGAGAGCGGGAAGCGGGATCGACCGGAGCTCGTCCGGTCGACGCTAGTCGATATGAGCGACGGTCCGTCCGCGCGAGGTCCCGAAGCGGACCTTGCCGTCCTTCAGGGCGAAGAGCGTGAAGTCCTTGCCGCGGCCGACGTTGCGGCCCGCATGGATCTTCGAACCGACCTGTCGGACGATGATCGAACCCGCGGAGATCTCCTGACCGCCGAAAACCTTCACGCCCCGGCGCTGGCCGTCGCTGTCGCGGCCGTTGCGGGAGCTGCCCTGACCTTTTTTATGCGCCATCTCTGATTCGTCCTGACTCTCGCTGGCTCTCGAGCGGGCTCGGATTTTCTGAAATCAGGATCCGAGCCCCGCTCGGATCCGAAGACAGGATCCGAGCCGTGCTCGGATCCGATATGAGCGACAGGATCCGAGCCCCGCTCGGATCCGATAAGCAGTTAGCCCTGGATCTGATCCACGCGAATCTCGGTGTAGTCCTGGCGATGGCCGTACTTGCGGCGATAGCCCTTGCGGCGCTTGTGCTTGAAGGTCATCACCTTCGCGGCGCGATCCTGCGCGACGATCGTTCCCACGACCGAGGCCCCGGCGAGCGTCGGCGCACCGATCCGCACGGCCTCGTCGCTGCCGATCAACAAGACGTCGCCGAGGGTCACTTTCGAGCCGACCTCACCCGCCAGACGTTCCACTCGCAGCGAGCCACCCGGGCTCACGCGATACTGCTTCCCACCGCTGCGTACGACAGCGTACATATTCGACCTCGATTCATTCGGAGCGCGGGATTATCCGCGATTCCACTTCCCCGTCAACCGTTTGGACCGCTTCTTCGGGCCCCGCCATCCCCTCGGATCCCGCGACCGGTGCCGCCGCCGGCCGCTCGGCCGCCGTCTCGAGCGGCCCGCTCGAGGCCGACTCGGAGGCCGGCTCGGAGGCCGGCTCGAAGTTCGAGTCGAGAGAATGGCCGGGAGCCGTCGATGCCTCCCCATCCGCCGCGAAGGACGGCCTCGGGGATTCGGTGGCGATCTCGGGAGCCTCGTCGATCCCGGGCTCGAGCCGGTCCGCGCCGAACTCTTCGCCGATCGCATCGACCTCCGCGATCGCCTCCTCGACCTCTTCGTCGAGCCGATCCGCCTCGAGCTCCGGATCTTCCCCGGCCTCGTCGACCTCCCCGGCCCCGTTCGGCTCTCCCGTCTCGTCCCGACCGCGGCCGCCCCGCCGCCGCCTTCCCCGCCGGCTCCCCCGCTCGGGGCGCTCGCCGGGCGCATCCGGATGACGGTCCTGGAGCCAGGAGAGGGCGATCTCGGCCGGAGGTCCCGGCTCGAGGACCAGCAGCTCGAATTGCTCCTGATGCATGCCCGGCCGCGCGCGGATCTCGATGTCCTTGCCGATCGCCCGCGAGAGGTCCGCGATGCCCTGCTTCGAGCGGGTCAGCAGCTCCTCGGCGACGTGCGGGTTGACGGCGATGGCGATCGACCGCCCTTCGAGACGCGGCAGATGCTTGCGGATCTCGCGCAGCACCCGGAACGCGACGCTCTCGCGCGAGAGCACGTAGCTGCGCCCCTCGCAGTGGCTGCAAGGCTCGCAAAGCGTCTGCACGAGATTCTCGCGCGTCCGCTTGCGGGTCATCTCGACGAGGCCGAGCTCCGAGATCTTGAGGATATTGGTCCGGGCCTTGTCGATGCGCAGCGCCTCCTGCAGCGCGCGGTAGACCTTGTCGCGGTTGCCCGCGGACTCCATGTCGATCAGGTCGATGATGATGAGGCCGCCGAGGTTGCGGAAGCGCAGCTGCCGCACGACCTCCTGCACCGCCTCGAGGTTGGTCTTGAGCACCGTCTCCTCGAGATCGCGCTTGCCGACGAAGCGCCCCGTATTGACGTCGATCGACGTCAGCGCCTCGCTCTTGTCGATCACGAGCGAGCCGCCGCTCTTGAGCCAGACCTTGCGTTCGAGATTGGCGTGGATCTGATGTTCGAGGCCGAAGCGGTCGAAGATCGGGAAGGTCTGCTCGTAGAGCTCGATCTGGGGCTTCGGCTCGGCGACGAAGCGATCGACGAAATGCTGGATGCTCTCGAAGACGTTCTTGTCGTCGGCGACGATCCGCTTCGTCTCGGGACCCGCGAGATCGCGCACGATGCGCAGCGGCAGATCGTGCTCGGAGTAGAGGATCGCGGGCGCCGATTTGTCGGCGTTGCGCTTCTGGATCGCGGCCCAGACGGTCGCGAGATAGCGGATGTCGGCCTGCAGATCGGCTTCGCGGACACCGTCGCCGGCGGTGCGGATGATGAATCCGAGCTGCGGCGGCCGCAGGCGCTCGACGATCTCGCGCAGTCTTCTTCTTTCTTTGTCGGAGCCGATCCGGCGCGAGACGCCGACGCGCCGCGACCAGGGCGTCAGCACGAGATGCCGTCCCGGGATCGAGATGTTCGACGTGATGCGCGCGCCCTTCGTCCCGATCGGCTCCTTCGCGATCTGGACGATGATCTCCTGGCCTTCGTGGAGCACCGTATCGATGCGCGGCGGTGCCGAGCGGCTGCCGCGACCTCCGCGTCCGCCGCCGCGCCGCCCGCGTCCGCCGCCCTCGCCGTCGTCGGCGGTCTCGAAGGTGCTCTCGAAGTAGTCGCCGACATAGAGGAAGGCGGCTTTTTCGAGGCCGATGTCGACGAACGCCGCCTGCATGCCGGGCAGGACACGCGAGACGCGTCCCTTCACGACGTTGCCGACGACGCTCTTGTCGCGCTCACGTTCGATGTGGAGCTCGGCGAACTGGCCGTTCTCGAGCAGCGCGACCCGGGTCTCCCCGAGCTCCGCGTTGATGATGATCTCGTTCTGCATCGTCCCGCCTGATCGGTGTCCGTCCCGCTCCGTCCTCGCGTCCTGTTCGGACGGCGATGGCACAGGGCACGGCGCACCGGCACTCGCGAGGCCGATCGATCGCTTCCCGGATCCTTGGAGGAATGAACTGGCTTGGCCGGGATTGCGATGCGCCCGGATCGTTCCGGAATCGCGCTTCGCGTTCACTGGCTGGGGTGCTGCGATGGACGAGCCGGCGAGGCTCGTCGCGAGAGGCGTGCGCGGACCGGTCGGTTCAGCCGGTTCCCTCCGCACGTTCGGACGTCGACGTTCTCCTCTCCTTCTTGCCCGGGATCCCGCGTTTCAGGGAACTCCCGGACGGTCGACCTGGGTTGTTGGATCGATCGCTCGCTCTGTTGTTGTCGTTCCCAGCGCCTCGGTCTGCGCTGCTCACCTTCCGATCGGGCTTCGGCCGCCGGTCGGAACACCGGTCGGCAGGGCCAGAATCACGAGGGTCTGGGCTCCGCTGGTCCTTCGAGGGAATTCTCGGCTCTCGAGCAGCACCCCGCCGCCGTCCGACTCCCTCGGGTGATCAGCTCTGCATTCGTCTCCCCCGCTGCCCTCACCCCGGGAAGCTTCCTCGTCGGTGGATGTCCCGTGCGAGGAGCGTTCGAGGCTTCTTTCGAGGTCGTGTTCGAGGACCAGCGAGGGTTGCTATCACTCCGACGGGTGGATCCCGCCGAAGGGGTGGTCGTTTCATCTCTTCATCCGAGATCGCCGCGAACCCGTCATGGAATCCGCGGCCGACGCACCGGCGAATGCAATGCCGATCAAGAACCGGCATCACCGTCAAAAATCTGGGGTCCAGAGTCATGGATTTGGAGCGGCCCGTCAACACGGATCCTCGACGCGGGCTGCCTTCGGTGGACCGGCTGGTGCAGGCGGTCGCCGCCGCGGAGCCGGACCTGCCGATCTGGTCCGTTCGAAGCGCGGCTCGGGCGCAGCTCGCCGTTCTGCGCGAGGAAGCGGGAGCCGGCTCGGCCAACCCTGTCGTTGGCCCCGAGGGGCATGCTTCTTTTATGGAGGGGTTGGTCGCCCGGGTCGCCGGCGAGGCCGGGCGGCTGGCCGCGCCCCATCCGCAGCGCGTGCTCAACGCGACCGGGATCCTGCTCCATACCAATCTCGGCCGGGCGCCTCTCGCTGGCCCGGCCCGGGCGGCGGTCGCCCGGGCGGCGGAGGGCTATTCGAGCCTCGAGCTGGATCTCGAGAGCGGTCGCCGCGGCGCCCGCCTGGGCCGGCTCGCCGCGAAGCTCGTCCAGCTTTCCGGGGCCGAGGCCGCGCATGTCGTCAACAACAACGCGGCCGCGCTGCTGCTCGCGCTGAATACCCTCGCGATGGGCCGGCCCGTCGTCGTGTCCCGGGGCGAGCTGGTCGAGATCGGCGGGTCGTTCCGGATCCCGGACGTGATGCGTCGCGCTGGCGCGCGTCTCGTCGAGGTTGGAACGACGAACCGGACCCATGCCCGGGACTTCGAAGCGGCCATCGGTCCCAGGACCGCGCTGTTGCTGAAGGTGCACACGAGCAACTACAAGATCGTGGGCTTCACCGCAAGTGTGTCCCGCGCCGAGTTGGCTGCCATCGCTCATGCGCGGAATCTGCCCGTCGTCGAGGATCTCGGCAGCGGGACATTGGTGGACCTCTCGCGCTTTGGCCTGCCCAAAGAGCCGACGCCACAGGATGCGCTGCAGGCTGGCGTCGACCTGGTCACCTTCAGCGGCGACAAGCTGCTCGGCGGCCCCCAGGCGGGCATCATCGTGGGTCGCCGCGAGTTGATCGAACGGATCAAGCGAAATCCGCTGAAGCGCGCCTTGCGTGCCGACAAGATCACGCTGGGGGCC
>CAUJGH010000173.1 GCA_963169575.1 Myxococcota bacterium
CGAGGGCGAGCAGGAGGATCGCGGCGGCCGCTGCCCAGGCGGGCGAGCCGGAAATCCGACCGATGGCGCGCGCGGTCGGCAGCGCTCGGGCGCTCGAGCGCGGTGCGTCATGCGCCGCGCCCGATCCGTCCTCCGCCCCGAGATCGGCGTCGCCGTGGGCCTGGCCGGGCTCGGCCGCCTCTTCCGCGCGCTCCGCTTCGAGCTCCGAGCGGGGGTCCAGCAGCCATGCCTCGATGCGGCCCATGTCCTCCGCGGAGACGCCGCGGCCCCGGGAGATCGGGATCACCCGCGCCCGCTCTTCCTGCGCGTCTCCCTGCGCCCCTTCATCGGCCTCTTCATGCGCATGCGCTTCGATGCGCGCCGTGATCTCCTCGAAGAGTCGTTCGCGATCGGGCAGCTCGACGCCCTCGAGCGCCCAGGGCGCTCCGGCCACGAGATCGAGCTCGCTGCGACAATCGCTGCATTCCGCGGCGTGCGCCTCGACGGTGCCCCGCTCCCGATCGTCGAGGCCGCCGTCTGCATACCACGGAATCCAGGCGAGTACGTTCTCGGGGCAGCGCGCACGGCGGGGCTCTCGCGTCGAATCGTGCGCCATCGGTCGTTTCCTCTTCCACTCGGCCCGATCGGCCGGTCGTCGATTGCCCGGGCTTCCGCCCGGCCGCGCTTCTCGCGAGACGCCCCCGAACCCTGAACTAACGTCGTCCGTCGCTCGCGCCGAGCATGCGGCGAAGGCTCCGGCGCGCACGCGAGACCCGGGTCTTGACCGTGTCGCGCGAGATCCGCTGCCGGCTCGCGATCTCCTCGGGCTCGAGTCCCTCGACCACTGCCAGCAACAGCGCCTCTCGCTGATCGCGCGGCAGGCGATCCATCGCCTCCGCCACGCGGCGCAGATCCTGCCGGGCCGCCATCTGGGTCGCCGCCGACCGCGCTTCCGGGACACGCGAAATCACGTCCGCCTCCGTCGACACCACCCGCGACCGTTTGAACCGCTGCCGTCCGCGCGCCGCCTCGAGACTCTTGAAGCGCGCGATCCCGAAGATCCAGGTCGAGACCCGGGCATCCCCCCGGAACATCCCTGCCTGCGTCCAGACCTCGAGAAAGACGTCGCTCGTCAGCTCCCGCGCCTGCTCCCGATCTCCGATCCGCCTCTGGATAAAGACGAAGACCCGCCCAAAGTAACGGTCGAAGAGCGCGCGGAAGGCCTCGGGGTCCCGGTCCCGGGCGATCGCGCACAGCAAGGCCGCCTCTTCGCCATCACTGGGCGGCGACGAGCTGCTCATGGGCAGAGTCTCCCGGAGGTGCCGAAGCGGAGCGTGCCTGCGACGAGCGTCCCCGCGCTGACCGGATCCGCGCGACTCATCGCGTCGCGTTCGAAGCCCCTGGGGGCGGAGAGCCCGGGATCACGGGCGGCACCTCGATGACCCGCGCCCGAACCGGATTCGGCCCGCAGCCGGCGCCCGGCTGGTCGCAGGCGCCCGGGCGAACCATCGCCCGGGTCGCGGACGGCGCCGCCCGGCGCGGACCGCTTTCGACCGGCCCCGCCGCGACGTCGACCGGATCGAAGAGCGACGAGAGCGGCCCGACGACCGGATAGGCCTCGGCACGCGCATCCGCCGCCGCGCCGCGCGGCTCGGCGCAGAGGCCGGGCGGCGCAACGGCGAGCCGGCCGTCGGCCGCGGGAGCCGGATATGCCGAACCCATCAGGAACAGGAACGAAACGGCGGCGATCGGGCGAATCATGAACGGCATCCTACCAGCTCGCCGCGCGCCGGGCGCGCCCTTTCCACGGCGCGCTCAACCTTGCCTGCGGTCCTCCGCTGCCGGAAACGCCCGCGACGGCCGGCCGGCCCATCGGCGAGCGCCCGTGTCGCGAGCTACCCGCCCCAGCCGACCCGCAGCGAGAGGCCGAACACGTTGCGCGTGTAGTCGAAGACGTCCGCGGTCGACCGGTTCCGGGTGCGACTCCAGCGGGCCGAGAGGAGCACATGCTCGCCGAACGCCCGCTGGAGCTGGATCCGGACACCGGTCTCCTGCTCGCGGCGCGCGCGCGAGTCGAGGAAGTAGGCCGTGTTCGGCAGGTCGGACACGTCCGAGGGATCCGGAAAGACCGTCCGGTTCGCATAGGGCAGATAGGCATAGCGACCACGGACGGAGAGATCGATCGCGAACGGGAGCCGGACGCCCGCTGCGAGCTCGACCTGATGGCGCTGATGATCGTATTCGCGCCCCTGGGAGAGATAGAACTGGTACCGGTAGCCGCCCTCGATCCAGGGGAGCTCGAGCCCGGGGATCGGCAGATCGGGCAGCGGCTGGCGGTGGACGAGATTCAGGATCGGACCGAAGCCGTCCCGATTCGTCGCGCCGACCTCGTCGACCCCGACCGGACTGCAGGGCTGACATCCGAGCGTCCCCACGTCTTCGACCGCGAGACTGCGACGCCCGTAGAAATAGTCGTCGATGCCGAGACCCGCCGAGGCCGTCGTCGCGCCGCCGCCCTGCCAGGGCACGAGCAGCGACGTCGTCACGAGATGGCTGGCGACGAAAGGACGGCTGGTCGCGTCGATCCAGGCGACGTCGGCGTCGTATTGGAAGCGCAGCGTCGCCTCCTGCCAGACGAGCGCGCGATCGAGCCAGAGTGTGGCGCCCGGGGCATGGGTATCGAAGCGCTCGAATTCGTCGTTCTCGGAGCCCGCATAACGCAGAGAGCTCCCCGCGCTCCAAGCCGAATGCCGCAGCCAGAGCGCGCCGACGTCGGCGAACCAATAACCGCGAACGTCGCGGTCGTCCGAGATCTCCCCGGGTCGGCCGACCCCGCGGCCGCGCAGGAGCGCGTTGTCGTCCGCCTCGAAGCCCAGCTCGAGCGAGGCCCAGACGGGAATCGTCTCGGCTGCGTCGATTCGCGCGATCCCGCGTGCCGCCTGCTCTGCCCACGCCGAGCCCGAATACCCCTCCACGACCTGCTCGAAGATCCGGCGCGCTTCGTCGCGCTCGTCGCGCCGCTGCCGGGCACGGGCGAGATGGAACGAGGCCATCGGTTCGACCGAGTCGTCCGGATGGGCCGCAGCCGCTGCGAGCCGCTCGGCCGCGCCTTCGAGATCGCCGCGATCGAGGGCGACCAGCCCGGCGTAGAGCAGCCACTGCGCCGAGGCCTCGGCCTCGGCATCCCGGGCGGCCGCTCGCGCGAGGGCAGCCTCGGCTTCGTCGAGCGCGCCGGCGTGGTAATGGGCCTGAGCGAGATGGAGGTCGAGCCCGGGCGTCCCGGGCGCCAGGCCCCGCGCCGCTTCGAGGGACTCGACCGCGAGGTCGAATCGCTTCGCGCGCAGCGCACACTCGCCGACCAATCGCTCGAGCTCCGCATCCTGCGGCGGCCGCACCCGCAGCGGGATCAGCAGCTCGAGGGCCCCTTCACAGCGGCCATCGCGGGCGAGACCGAGCCCGACCGCGCGGTCGTCCGCCGCAGCAGCGCTCGCGACGAGGATCGCATACAGACCCGTCGACAAGAGGATCGCCGCGCGGGACACGCGCAACGGACGGCGATCGAAGCGAGATCCGAGACGGCGCGAAATCAAACGAACCCCTGACCCGATACGGCCCGGCAAAGAAGGACGAGACGCGCACGAGATTAACGCCGACCGCACCGCACCGACATCCGCCCGGCCGCAGCCGCCCGAATCGCGATCTGCGTTAGGATCGGGCCGTCGCCGGTCGAGCACCCCTCGATCGCGCGCAATTCGCCCCGGGCCGGAACGCCCGGCGGCGGCGCCGGCAGACGCCCCTTCGAAGAGGACCGACGCGATGTCGAACGAGACCTTCTTTCCCCATCCGCAAGACAAATATCCGGTCGTCTACCTCGAGGAGACCGACGTCGAGCTGCCGGAGCACGTCGTCAACGCCGGCCTTCGCTACACGAACTTCCAGCACGTCGCGACCGGCGGAAAATGCGTGATCCAGTCCTGCAAGGACTACCACCTCTCGCGCACCGTGGCCCACAAGAGCCTGCTCGACCAATTCGCCGACGACCCCTTCGAACGCAAGCGCTTCCTGCGCGAGGCGCGCGTCACCGCGATGCTCCAGCATCCCAACACGATTCCCGTCTACGACCTCTCGCGCGACAGCCGCGGCCACTATTTCTTCACGATGAAGCTCGTCGAGGGCTACACCCTGCGCGAGATCATCGACATGGGGAAGGAGGACGGCTCCGCCCCCGTCGACGGCTACGGCTTCCATCGCATGGTCACGATCCTGATCCAGATCGGGAATTGCCTCGACTACGCCCATACCCACGGCGTCGTCCATCGCGACATCAAGCCGCCCAACATCCTGACGGGCCCCTTCGGCGAGGTCATGCTGCTCGACTGGGGTCTCGCGAAGGTCTGGAACGAGGCACCGACGCCGGTGCCCGACCTTCCGCTCCTGTTCAGCAAGGACACCTCATTGACGGCGCAAGGGCGCCTCCAGGGCACGCTCCACTACATGTCCCCCGAGCAGATCGAGACCTCGCCGAAGCTCGACCATCGCACGGACATCTACAGCATGGGCGTGATCCTCTACGAGATCCTCGCCGGCGGTCCGCTCCTGAAGGGGGACGACGTCCACGACCTGATCCATCAGGTGAAGAACGTGACGCCGCCGCGCCCGTCGACCTTCGCGAAGGACCGACAGATCCCGAAGCAGCTCGAAGACATCTGCATGCGCTGCATCGCGAAGGACCCCGACGAGCGGATCCAGACCGCGCGGCGCCTCGTCAGCGCGCTGCGGGCGTGGCGGCTGCGCTGGTCCTCCGAATCACGCTGAGGTCGCGCTGACCCGCGCTCACAAGACGCGCCCGGCGAGACAGGGGGGATGCGAATGGCTCGCCCTCGGCACGGCCTTCGTCGCTTCTCGGATGTTTCTGCTTCGGCGATCTGAACGCTGGAGCGACCTTCGGCTGCGCTTGACTTCGCATCCCCCCTGTCTCGCCGGGCGCTCGCATGGGTGCAGATCAGGCCGCGGGCGTCTCGATGGCGAATGGCGTGCACGGGCGAAGGACGAGTCGAGCCGAATCGAGTCGAGTCGCCATGCGATCCGAATCGGCGCGGCGTTCGCAACCCCAAAAAGGAGACGGCGGTCAGCCCGTTCCTTCCGGAACCCGTCCTGGCTCGCAGCGAGCGGCCGGCGCGGTGCGCTGGGCGCGAAGTAAAGCGCAGCCGAAAGTCGCTCTTGCTAGGCGAATGCCGACGGAACTCCACCCGAGAAGCGCCGAAGGCCGTGCCAAGGGCGAGCCATTCGCGCCCTGCGCGCCGCGCCGGCCGCGCCTTGTGAGACGAGCCGAAGCCCGTCTATGCCACGGACTGTCCGCCGTCGACCCGGAGTGTTTGGCCGGTGATGAACTTCGCCGCCGGGCTCGCGAGGAAGAGATAGACGGGCGCGACGTCTTCGGGCGTGCCCCAGCGCTTCATCGGGGTTCGATCGATCTCGGGCGCTTCGAAGGGCGTGCCGACCATGCCCTTCGTCATCTCGCTGCGGATCAGGCCGGGGGCGACGGCGTTGACGCGCACGTTGTCGAGGCCCCAGGCCGCACCCATGTTCATCGTCATCTGGACGACGGCGGCCTTCGCGGCGCCGTAGCCGGGGACGATGGTGACGGCGCGGTAGGCGGACATGCTCGCCATGTTGAGGACGCTGCCGCCGCCTTCGATCGCGCTCTTCGAGATGCGCTCTTTGAACGCGACCGCGAGACGGAAAGAAGCGAACAGATGGAGCTGCAGCGCGCGCTCGAAGACTTCGGGCTTCCATTCGTCCTCGGCCATCAACGAGGCGCCGGCGTTGTTGACGAGCACGTCCATGCGATCGAAGGCGCCCGAGAGCCGCTCGAGATCGGCCTCGCTCGTCATCTCGGCCCGGTGATAGTCGAGGCCCGAGAGGTCCTGCGGGTAGTCTTCGGCCTTCGCCTTACGGCCCGTGATCGCGACGCGCGCGCCGGCGGCATGGAAGGCGCGGGCGATGCCGAGACCGATGCCGTTGCTGCCGCCGGTGACGAGCACCTGCGCTCCCGAGAAATCGAACTGTACGCCCGCCATGTCCTGCCTCCTCCCCTCGTTCGTTCGCGCCGATGCGTGCTCGCAGCCGGCGCGGATCAGGCCTGCTTCGCCCGCGTCTCGAGTCGATCGATCTGCTCCGCCAGCCAGGCGGAGAGCCAGAAATTGACGCTCTGCTTCGCGAGCGCGTGGTGGACCGCGATCGCGACCTCGAAGGCGGCGGCCGGCGGGCTCGGCTCGGAGAGCACGATGTCGAGCAGATGGAGCGCCTGCTCGTGCTCGCCGGCGGCGAGCTTCGCGCGGGCGCGGGCGACGAGCGCCTCCGCGCCGCCGGCGAGCTCGACGAGACCGCCGTGGATCGCGCGGCGCGGGACCGGGTAGAGCTCGGTCGTCGATTCGTGATGGAACCAGCCCGCGTAGTGCTCCCAGATCGCCTGCACGCTCCAGCGGACCGTGCCGTAGCCCTCGCCGACCTCGAGATTCGGCGGCAGCACGATCTCGCGCAGCAGCGTGTGGAGATCCTTGCCCGCGTTCATGCCCTTCACCGTCTCGTCGTGGACCCAGAGCGTCGCGTCGCGGAGGCGCTCGATCTCGCTCCGGATCAGCGCTTCGCCCTCGATCGGCTGGTGGTGGCCGACGAGCAGCCGCTTCGGCCGCAGGTCGCGCACGAGCTCGAAGGCGGCGGCACAGGTCAGCGCATCGCGATAGCGATCGCCGCGCACGGTCACGAGGTTCGGGAAATGACCGAAGAGGCAACCGAAGAGGTTGCCGGGGAAGCAGATGCCGGAGTCGGGCAGCCAGATCACGAGCGAGTCGTTCGTCTCGGCGCCCTTGACGCCGATGAGCTCGACCCGCAGACCGCCGAGCTGGAAGCTGAAGCGCCCGTCGAAGACGATGTCGGGCGTCGGGACGGCCTGGGGCGGGAGCGTGCCGTGATCCGCGAGCGCCTGCTTCACGGCCCGCGCGTTGTCGCGCTTGAACGCGAAGGCGGAGCGCGAGCCGCGGAAGGGCGCGAGCCGGCGATCGTAGGCCTGGTGCTCGGCGTTGCCGGCGTGGGCGATGACCTGGGTTCCGGGGCCGCGCAGATGATCGACGCCGCCGACGTGGTCGACATGGCCCTGGGTCAGGACGATGTAGCGCGGCGGATTCGGATCGATCTTCGCGTAGTTCTGCTTGTGATAGGGGGCTTCGAAGAACATGCCCGTATTCACGACGATGCTGCCTTCGGAGGTCGTGATCAGGAAGCTGTTCGAGAGGCCCTCGGAGAGATGGATGAAGTCGCCGATCGGCTGGGTCCCGAAGGTCGCGGGGTACGGCGCGCCGGGGCGGGATTTCCAGAGGGGGGTCGACATGAATGCTCTCCTGGCTCGTTCGACGGACCGGACCTCGTCCGCTCGCATCGTCCGACGACGGAATCGGCGCGTGCGAGCTTCCCAGGAAATCCGGGGGCTCGCAATGGCGACTCCCCCACCCGACCCGCGCTCGATTGTCCCGCTGCCTGCCCCGCGCTAAAGACCCCCCATGCGCTATTTCGAAGACATCGAAGTCGGCCTCACGATCGAAGTCGGCCGTCATGTCGTCTCGAAGGAAGAGATCGTCCGGTTCGCGACGCAGTGGGACCCGCAGTCGTTCCACGTCGACGAGGACGCCGCGCGCGAATCGGTCTTCGGCGGGCTCAGCGCTTCGTCCTGCCATACCTATTCGATCTCGTCGCTGATCTTCTCGCGCGCCGCCGAGCTGAAGACGAAGGCCGCGGCGATGATGGGCATGAAGATGCGCTTCCCGACGCCGGTCCGGCCCGGAGACGAGCTGACGCTGCGCGAGGTCTGTCTCGACAAGCGGCCTTCGCGCTCGCGGCCGCGTTACGGGATCGTGAAGAGCCAGGCGTCGATGGTGAACGGGGCGGGCGCAGAGGTCATGGTCTGCCAGTCGAGCTATCTGGTCGAGCGCCGAGAGCCGGCCCCGGCCGAGACGACGCGCTGAGGCGAGGCGCTTCGATCATGTCCCGATTCCTCGACTGGATGAGCCGGATCGGCGTCGCGGCGAGCTCCTCGAAGCTCGGCGGCATCTTCTATTACACCGTCTGCCGCAGGGTCGATTCGTTCCTGATCCCGCTCACCGGCGGTCGCCTCTCGATGGGCCCGCCCGGCCAGACGGTGCTCGTCACGACCCGCGGCGCGAAGAGCGGCCAGCCGCGCAAGACCTCGCTCGCCTTCCTCTGGGACGGCGACGCCATGATCGTCGTCGCCTCGAAGGGCGGCTCGCCGGCGCATCCCGCCTGGTACCACAACATGAAGGCCGAGCCGCGCGTCGTCGTGCAGCACCGCGGCGGCATCGAGCAGCGGATCGCGCGCGAAGCGACCGGCGCCGAGCGCGACGTGCTCTTCGCTCGCATGGCCGGCACCTTCGCGAACTTCGCCGCCTATCAAGAGCGGGCGACGAACCGGAAGATTCCGGTGATGCTGCTCGCCCCGGCGCCGGCGAAGCCGTGATCCGCCTGCTGCGCCCCGCCGACGCGGCGATCGCCGCGCAGCTCGCGCGGACCGATGCGCCCTTCAGTCATGCCGATGTCGGCGCCACGGCACGGCCGGAATCGCTCGTCGCGCTCGCGCATCGCTACACCTTCGACCACAGCCGCTTCCCGCTCGGCCGCGGCCGCGACGTCTTCGATCGCGCCCGCGAGGCCCTCTTCGCCTGGCGCCATTTCGAGATCCCCTGGCTCGAGCTGTGCGGCAGCGAAGCGCCCGTTCGCCCGGGCCAGTCCGTCGCGACGCTGACGCGCGTCTTCGGCCTCTGGTTCCTGAGCCCGTGCCGCGTCGTCGACCGGATCGATCCGGCCGGCGAGACGAACGAAGTCTCCTTCGCCTACGGCACGCTCGCGGGCCACGTCGCCTGCGGCGAGGAGCGGTTCACTGTGCGCCGGAATCCGGAGACGGACGACGTCGTCTTCGAAATCTTCGCGTTCTCGCGGCCGGCGATCCCGCTGGCGCGCATCGGCCGCCCCTTCATGCGGCGGGCGCAGGCGCGGTTCCGGACGGACTCGGCGGCGGCGCTGCGGCGGGCGGTCGAGAGCGCGACCACGAGCGCAGCGCCGCACTGAGCGGCGGGCGCCTGACGGCGATCCCGGCGTCTCGTCAGACGAGCGGCGGCAGCCCCGCCCGGCGCAGCCCCCGATCGAGGTCCGCGATCAGATCGTCGACGTGCTCGACGCCGACGGAGAGCCGCACGAGCCCGTCGAGGATGCCGACCTTCTCGCGCTCGGGCCGCGGGATGCTCGCATGCGTCATCGAGGCGGGATGGTCGACCAGCGACTCGATGCCGCCGAGGCTCTCGGCGAGGGCGAAGAGCTCGAGCCCCGAGACGAAATCCTTCGTCGCCTCGAGATCCGCATCGAGCTCGAGGGTCACGATGCCCGAGCCGCCGCTCATCTGCCGCCGCGCGATCGCATGATGGGGATGCGACGGCAGGAAGGGATGGCGCACCCAGCGCACCGCACGGCAATCCTCGAGCCGCGTCGCGATCTCGAGCGCGTTCTCGTGGTGCTGGCGCATGCGCAGCGCGAGGGTCTTGACGCCGCGCGACACGAGCCAGGCGTCGAAGGGCGAGGGATTCAGGCCGACCGCCTTCTGGGCGAAGACCATGCGGTCGTTCCACTCGGCGTCGTTCGTGACGACGACGCCGCCGAGGCTGTCGGAATGGCCGTTGACGTATTTGGTCGTGCTCGAGAGCGAGAGCGTCGC
>CAUJGH010000174.1 GCA_963169575.1 Myxococcota bacterium
TCCGGCGTGGAGCTGTAGCTGTACTCGCCGGCGCCGTGGTGCTCGACCATCCACCAGGTCGTGAAGCCGACACGGTCTGCCAGACGCGCCTGTTCGAGGATGTCGCGGTAGAGCGCACCCTCGTCGCGGGGTCCGACACGCTGCGCTTCGCAGAAGACGTCGAGCTTCAAATGCGGCTCCGATTCAGCTCCCGAGATCGTCGATCACGGCGCGGCCGAGATATTTGGCGGACTCGAGCTCGTCGAAGATCGACGGCAGGTCCGAGAGCGGGCCGCGCCGGGAGACGTGGCTCTTGACGCGACCGGCCGCGGCGAGATCGACGAGCTCGCGCATGTCCTGCACGGTGCCGACCGCCGAGTAGATCACGGTCGGATCCTTCATGAAGAACGCGAAGGGATTGAGCTCGATGTTGCCCTCGCTCGTCGCGGGCAGGCCGACCGCGACGAAAAGGCCCGCCTTGCGCAGCAGCTCGAAGCCGAGCCGGAAGCCCGCCATGCGCGCGGAGAAGACGAGCACCGCATCGACGCCCCCGTATTCGCGCTCGACGACCGCGGCCGCCTCGTCCGCGCCGACGGCGCGGTGGGCGCCGAGCGATTCGACGAAGGCGAGCCGCTCCGGGCCGATGTCGACGCCGACGACCTTGTAGCCGAACGCGGTCGCGATCTGCACCGCGTAATGGCCCAGACCGCCCGCCGCGCCGATGACGGCGATCGGGCGGCCCGGCAGGACGTGGTGCTTCGCGAGCTTCTTGACGGCGCCGTAGGCGGTGAGCCCGCCGCAGGCGAGCGGCGCCTCGTGGTCGCCGATGCTCTCGGGAATCTTCACGAGCGAGCGGGCGTAGACCGGAAAATACTCGCTGAAGGTCCCGATGATGCCCTTCGACTCCCTGCAATGCCGCGGGTTGCCGCCGAGGCAGTATTCGCAGGCGCCGCACCAATAGCCGCCCCCGGTTCCGCCGAGGCCGAGGATCACGCGGTCGCCGACCGCGACGTGGCGCTCTGCGCCGGGACCGAGGGCCTTCACGATGCCGATCGCCTCGTGGCCGACACCGCCGGACATCGGACCGAACCAGTCGCCACGCGCCATGTGGAGATCGGAATGGCAGACGCCCGCGGAGCGGATCTCGACGAGCGCTTCCTCGAAGCCAGGCTCCGGCACGGGCAGATCGCGAATATGGAGGACGCCTTCTTCGAGTCGTGCGGCTTTCATCGGAGCTCCTTGGACCTGGACCAGATCCGATCACGCTAGACGACGCCCGCCTGCTGCGCGACCGGCCGCCCGACTCGCCCCGAATCGGGCGGCCGGGTGGGCAGGACGAGCGATCTCACGACCGACCGCCCCGGCCTACCCGAGCCGGGCGACCTCGAAGACCGACGGGTCGACGTGCTTCGTCTCGTCCTTGAAAAAGGTCATCGAGTGGGGGTACTGCGTCACGATCCGCCCCGATTCGCTCGCGTAATAGTGGTTGCAGCCCGCCTGCCAGACCGTGACGCCTTCGATCGCCTTCTGGAGCGCCTCGTTGTAGACGTCCATCGCGTCCTTGCGAACGTCGATCCAGGCGAGGCCCTCGTCCGCGATGCGCGTGACGAGATCGACGACGTGGTCGACCTGGAACTCGATCATCGTGATGATCGAGCCGTTGTTGGTATTCGGGCCGTAGAGCTGGAAGAGATTCGGGAAGCCCGTCGTCGTGACGCCGAGATAGGCCTGGGCACCCTCCTTCCAGGCGTCCTGGATCGAGAGGCCGCCGCGGCCGCGTACGTCGATCGCCGAGAGGTAGCGGTTGGCGGCGAAGCCGGTCGCGAGGACCAGCGTATCGACGGGCCGCAGGACGCCACCGGCGACGACGCCCGATTTCGTGATGCGCTCGATCGGCTCCGTGACGAGCTCGAGGTTCGGCCGGTTGAAGGCCGGGTAGTAGTCGTTCGAGAAGAGTGGCCGCTTGCAGCCCCAGGGATGGGTGGGCAGGAGCTTCGCGCGGACTTCGGGATCCGCGACGACCTCCATCACCGCCCGGCCGACGACCTCGAGCTCGCGCTGGCGCGTCTCGTTGAGAAAGCTCGTCCCGGAATCGGTCGCCTCGTAGAGCTCCTGCCTGCGGGCGAGCACGATCGAGGGATCCGCCGCCCGCTGCCGCAGGACCTCTTCGGAGTACGGCTCGTCCTCCTTCGGCAGGACCCAGTTCGCCGTCCGCTGGTAGTAGTCGACATGGCCCGCGGTCTTCACGACCTCGGGGATGAGCTGGATCGCGGAGGCAGCGCTTCCGATCACTGCGATCCGGCGACCGGCGAGGTCGTGGTTCCAATTCCATTTCGCGGTGTGGAAGGTCGTGCCCGCGAAATCCTCGAGCCCCTCGATTTCCGGATAGGCGAGATCGTTGAACATGCCGAGAGCGCTCACTACGACGTCCGCGACGTGGGTCGTCCCGTCCTGCAGGCGCAGCGTCCATTTCGAGTCCGCCTCGCTCCAATCCGCGCCGACGACCTCATTCCCGAAGCGGCAGGCGGGCAGCACGCCGTGGCGCTCCGCGACGCCCCGGAGATAGGCGAGGATCTCGGGCTGCGGAGCGTAGGGGCGCGACCAGCTCGTGTTGATGTCGAACGAGAACGAGTAGAGCTCGCTCTGGATGTCACAGGCGCAGCCCGGATAGCGGTTGTGGTTCCAGGTGCCGCCGACCTCGTGCGTCTTCTCGAAGAGCACGAAATCGTCGAAGCCCGCTTCCTTCAGCTTGATCGCCATGCAGAGGCCGCCCGGGCCGGCGCCGATGATGGCGATGTGCAGAGGTCGTCTCGTCGTCATGCCGCAAGACTCCACCGCTCTTTACAGTTCGTCAATCGCGATCTATCTCGGGGGCGCCCGGCCCTGCCCGGTCCCAGCGAGGAGTCCCGCCCATGCTCCAGACGATCGACGCGGACGGCCATGTCCAGGAACCGACCGAAGCCATCGCGGAGCGCCTGCCCGCCGGCATGCGGGACTTCGCGCCTCGCCAGGCGATCGACGCGAGCGGCCGCATCCGTCAGATCGTCGGCGGCGAATGGATGCCCTACATCCCCGTCCCCGACTCGGGGACCTGGGAGATCCCCGATGGCGGCCACGACCCGAAGCGCCGCCTCGCCGACATGGACCGCCAGCGGATCGCGCGCTCGATCCTCTTCCCCACGTTTGGCCTGACCTTCGCGGGCCTCGTCCGGCTCGACGTCCAGATCGCCCTCTGCCGCGCCTACGACGACTGGCTCGCCGAGTTCTGCAGCGCCGATCCCAGGCGCCTCGTCGGGGTCGCCGTCCCGCCCCAGGGCGATCCGCGCGCGGCGCTCGAGGAGACGCGGCGCGCGGTGCGCGAATACGGCTACCGCGGCGTCATGCTGCGCCCGAATCCAATCAACGGCCGGACGCTCCTGCACCGCGACTGGACCCCGCTCTACGAATTCCTCGAGGCCGAGAACATCCCGCTCTGCGTCCACGAAGGGACGACGCAGCACGTCCCGCAATCCGGAAACGACCGCTTCGAGGACTTCGCCCTGCGCCACGTCGCCTCGCATCCCCACGAAGAGCAGCTC
>CAUJGH010000175.1 GCA_963169575.1 Myxococcota bacterium
GGAGGTTCCGCTCGGCCCGCTCATGGGCGTCTCGGATGCCGAGTTCAATGCGGGCTGGGAATCCGGCCCCCTCGCCACCTTCCGCCTGATGAAGCTCTGCCATCCGCACCTCGAGGGCGACGGCTCGATCGTCAATCTCGCGAGCACCTCGGCGATGCGCTGGGACATGTCGAACTATGGTTGTTATGCCGCGGTCAAGGAGGCGATCCGATCGCTCACGCGCGCGGCGGCCTGCGAATGGGGCAACCAGGGCATCCGCACCAACGCGATCCTGCCGCTCGCGACCTCGCCCGGCCTGGCGGGCTGGATCGACGAACGCCCGGAGGAGTCCGCGGCGTTCCTGGCGACCGTCCCGATGCGCTACGCCGGCGACTGCGAGCAGGACATCGGCCGCTTCGTCGCCCTGCTCTGCTCGGACGGATCCCGCTACGTGAACGGACAGTTCATCGCCCTCGACGGCGGCCAGGCCCACATGGGTTAGGCCGGCCGCGGAGCGCGGCGCGGGCGGGGGTCAGGCCCCTTCCCGCCCCGTTCCCGGCGGCGTCCAGCCCGCGAGCTGCCGCTCGGGCGAGAAGCGGACGAAGACGGCCTGCGCTTCGGTGAGGCGCTGCTCGCCGAGCAGGCAATGGCCGTGGACGTGGACCTTGCGGTCCTCGAGGCGGTCGACCCAGGCCTCGAAGCGCAGTGGCGCATAGAGCGGCGTCGGCTTGCGATAGCGGACGGTCAGCGTTCCCGTCGGTCCGCCGGCCCGGATCATCAAATTCGCCGCCGCGAGCACCTCGTCGTAGATCGCGGCGATGACGCCGCCATGGACGAGGCCCGTCGCGCCCTCGGCCGGCTCGGCGAGCGCGACCTCACTGACGACCTTGTCCCCGACGCGGCGGATCTCGATGCCGTAGGAGGCGGGATTGAGGCTGCCCATGATCGGGCTGAAGGGCAGATAGGCCATCGCCGCGCGATCGTTCGATTCCCAGGCCGAATCGACGAGCGCGAGCCGCTTGCCGAGCGCGCGCTCTTCGAGCCGACCAGCGAGGCGCTCCGCCTGCGCAGCGAGCTCCGCGAGCGTCGCGGGATCGGTGTCGAGCTCCAGCGAAGCGGCGATCTGGCGCCGGATCGCGCCCGCGAGTCGCCGCCATTCGGGCAGCGCGTCGACGCGCAGCGCCTGCGTCCGGCGCTCGGCCCGCGCGCTGCGCAGCGCGTCGGGATCCGGAATGGGCGGCAGACGCGAAGCTGAATCGTTCAAGAGAGATTCCTCTCCGCATTGGATTCGAAGCGGAGGCGGGGATCACACGAACCTGGAACGGAATGGGGGCGCAGGGTCGTTGCCCTGCGCCCCCTATTCGATCCCGACGATCTGGAAAGGCGAGCGCGATCGACCGCGGCTTCTCAGCCGACGATCCGGATCGCCTGGCGCGGACAGAGTCGCTCTGCGTCCTGGAGCTTCTTTCGCAGCGACTCGGGCGCCTCGTCCATCAAGACCGTGAGCGTGTCGTCTTCTTCGACACGAAAGACTTCCGGACAGGCCTCCATGCAGAGCGCGTTGGCTTCGCAGAGGTCGTAGTCCACCACCACCTTCATCGCCTTACTCCTTGTTTCGATCTCACCGCCACCACTCCGAATGGGGCCAGGCCACGCTAACAGATCTCCGATGGCACCGCCCGATCCGGGGCCAGCGAATGGTTGCCTCTCCCGACCCGAACGGCCATGCTCGGGCGGATTGCGTGCCGGGGCAGATCGCCACGGAATGCGAGCGCGGCGTCGCAGTGCGCGCCGTTTCCAGCCTCGCCCCTCGACTCGCCGCGCTTCGCTCCGGCCCGGTCCCGCCCGGACAGGTCCGACCACCGCCTGCGAGCCGCATCCCGAGGAGAATACGGATCATGGAGCAGCTCCTGGGCCGCAATGCAGTCGTCACCGGTGGTGGGCAGGGCATCGGCCGCGGCATCGCCCTCGCCCTCGCGGAAGCCGGCATGCGGGTCGCCGTGCTCGACATCGAAGCCGATGCGGCCGAGCGCACGGCGCGCGAGGTCGCGGCACTCGGTGTCCGCAGCCTCGGCCTCGCGGTCGACGTCACGAGCGAGCGCTCGCTCGCGCAAGCCGCCGCGGCCGTCGAGCAAGCCCTCGGTCCCGTCCACGTGCTCTCGAACAACGCCGGCGTCTCGGCGCCCCAGGGCAAGATCGCCGACAAGACGGATGCCGACTGGCAATGGGTCTTCTCGGTGAACCTGTTCGGCATCGTGAAATCCGTCCAGGCCTTCCTGCCCGGAATGCGCGCCCATGCCCGCCAGCACGGCGAGGGGGGCCACATCGTGAACACCTCCTCGATGGCCGGCCTGATCGCGGTCCCCGAGCTCGAGGTCGGCATCTACACCGCCTCGAAATACGCCTGCACCGCCTACTGCGAGATCCTGCGCGCCGAGCTGGCTCCGGAGGGCATCGGGGTCTCGGTCCTCTGCCCGGGCCTGATCGACACGAACCTCTCGGCCACGTCCGCCCGCAATCGACCTTCGACCTTCGGCGGCCCGCTCGCGGTCCCGCCGCCGATGCCCGAGGAGATGCGCAAGGTCGCGATGCAGCCGGAAGCGGTCGGGCCGATCGTCGTCCGCGGCATCCGCGCGAACCGGCTCCACATCCTGACCCATCCGGAAATGTCGATTCCGATGGTCGAGGCACGCTTCGCGCAGATTCGCAGGGACGCCGAGGGCGAGCTCGCCGACCGCGCGCGCTAGGCCGTCTCGAAGCGGCAGGAATCGCCGACCCGGACGATCCGTCCGGCCGTCGGCGCGGCGAAATGCGTGCCGATCACCAGCACCGGCCCGTCGCCGTAGCGCGCGACGAAGTCGCGGCGCGTCGCGACCGCCCGTTCGGGCTGGGCATCGGGATGGCTGCCCCAGGTCGGCTCCGCCAGCTGGACCGGATGGTGCACCATGTCGCCCGTGATGACGGCGGACTGGCCGCGGGACTCGATGCGGACGCTGACGTGGCCGGGGGTATGGCCCGGCGTCGGCTCGAGGAAGACGTCGTCCGTCAGCGCGTGGCGACTCGAAACGAGCTCCTGGAGCCCCGCTTCGACGATCGGCTCGATCGAATAACGCAGATCGATGTTGACGTCGCCGGTCTTCGGCTGCGCCGCCTCCGTCGACCAGTGCTCGAACTCCTCCCGCGCGATCAGGTAGCGGGCGTTCGGGAAGGTCGGGACGAAGCGGTCGCCGACCTTCATCGTGTTCCAGCCGACGTGGTCGAAATGGAGGTGGGTGCAGAGGACGAGGTCGACCTGCTCCCGCTTCACGACCCGCTCGAGCTTCTCGAGGAAGCCGGTCTGGAGCGTTCCGAGCCCCATCGGCAGCGGGCGATCGTTCCCCATGCAGGTATCGACGACGATCGTCTTGCCCGCGGACTCGACGACGAGGGCATGGATCGAGAGCCGGATCTGCCCCGCTTCGTCCATGAAGCGCGGCGTCAGCCAGGCCCGATGCGCGGCGAGTCGCTCCGGATCGAGGACGTGGATCAGGTTCTCGGGGGCGAGCAGCGCCTCCTGCTCCTGGATGCGCGTGATGCGCACGTCACCGATCTGCCAGGACAGCTCGTCCGCCATCGCCGTTCCTCCGAACCTGCATCCGTCTCCGATGCAGGCTCCTAGAAGTTGTTGGGCATGATGAAGCTGTCCTTGATCGGATGCTTGCCCACGAAATGGCCGCCGACGTGCTTGCCGACCTCGGCGACGGTCCAGGCCTCCGCTGCCTGGTAGGTGGCCGCCTTGGTCGGCGGGCCGAGGACGGTGATCTCCTTGCCCCAGACGATGAAGACGTTGCCCGAGACGTTCGCCGCCGCCGGCGACGCGAGCCAGCAGACCAGCGGCGAGGTATGCGCCGGGTCGAAGGCGTCGAAGCCGGTCTCCGGCTTCTGGAAGAACTGCGCCGAGGGACCGGTCGAGGTCATGGCCGTCCTCGCCCGGGGCATGAAGGTATTCGCCGTGACACCGACGCGGATCAGCGCCTGGGCCGCGCTGTTGGTCAGCGCGATGATGCCCGCCTTCGCCGCCGAGTAGTTGGGCTGGCCCGGGTCGAAGAAGAGCGCCGCCTCGGACGCGGTCGAGAGCAGCCGCCCGTAGACCTGCCCGCCGTCGGCCTTCGCCTTGTTGCGGAGATATTCGGCGGCGTGGCGCATGCCGCAGAAGTGGCCCTTCA
>CAUJGH010000176.1 GCA_963169575.1 Myxococcota bacterium
GGGCATCCGGGGGCGACTCGCTCACCGGTGCGCCGCGTCCGGATCGCGACCGGGGCCCAGAATAGGGCCTGGGGCTGCTCGGGGCGAGGTCGCGCCTGCGCCGAGCGGGGGGCCGTGCGCCCCCCTCGCGCGCCGCGTTTCAGCGACGTTCGTCGCGGCCCAGGATCGACCCGGCGAGCGGCGAAAACGCATGGCAGAGGCGCGCATCGATGATCTGGCTGCCGGATTCGGGATCGAACCAGCGGTCGACGTGGGCCCAATGATGGGGGTGGACCATGTAGTCGACGGTCAGGCCCTCGAGCCGTTCGTACTCCTGCTCCCAGACATGGCTCCAGGCGGGCGCGTCCGCGCTCGACCAGTCGAGGCGAACGGCGCGCGCGAGGCGCCAGTTCAGGATCGCAGGGACATGGGCGGGCATCTCGAGCAGATCGCGCTCGAAGCGTGCGAGCGCCTCGGGCGAGGCGTTCGGGAGCTGCTGGAAGAGGGCGGTGCGCTTGACGCCCTCCTTCAGGTCGCGGCGCCGCAGTCCCGCGCCGATCGTCTCGAGGCCGAGCGCCGTCCAGCCCTGGCAGTCGCGCGCGAGGGTCGGCGCGATCTCCTCGCGCCAAGGGCCGCTCCGTCGCGCAGCCTCCGCGCGCTCGCGGTCGGAAAAGAGGAGGTCCCAGGTCAGGTGTCCCGCACCGTAGTCCGCGACGAAGTTCGGTGCGATCCAGACCGCTTCGAGCCCCGGCAGCGCCCGGCTCGCATCGCCGAGCCGGGCGGCGAGGGATTCGATCGACGCTTTCGGCGCATAAGACGGAAGATGAACCTGCACCGTCTCGCGCCAGCCGCCCGTCGCGATCTCATGAGCGGCCGTCGACTGCGGCGCGGGCCAGCGCGTCTCCGCGGCGCGCTCGCCGCCGGCGAGCGGCTCCTCGACCCAGTAACGCCGCTCGCGCGAACCCATCAGCGGCGCGACCGATGTCCAGAATGCGGGCACGGCGGGATCGTTCGCCGCCGAGCGCATCGCCCACCAGGCTTCGATGCTCTCGATCCGCCAGCGCACGCGCAGCAGGCCGGGCTGATCGATCAGATCCAAGGGCGGCGAGACGTATGCGCCCTCGAGCTGCAGGCCGCGTCGCGCGGCCGCGGGGGCGTAGTCGTCCCGAATGCGCGCGAGCAGCTCGGCGCGATCCCGCGCGGCGACTTCGATCCGGTCTTCGGCGACGATCATGACCGGTCTCCTCCTCCTGCGATCCCGTCGCAGGACCGCGGATTCCGGGTCGACGCTAGCGCTTCGGGGCCTTCCGGCGAAGGGAGCGCGGATTGCGGGCGGCGCTGCCCGTGTCGGCGAGCGCTTCCGCCAGGCTCGGCGCGAGCAGCGCCGCCCATTCCCGCTCTTCGCGCGGGCTGCCGAGCATCGCCTGGTTCAGCTCGAGCTCGAGGCCGAGATAGTCGGCGGCGGGACGCGCCTTGCGCAGCGCGGTCGGCAGGCAGTCGCTGCGGCCGTGGTAGGGCGCGTTGCGGCGGATGCGCAGGGCCGGGGCACGGCGCGCGACTGCGGCATGCAGGGCGTCGGCGAAGGCCCGCTCGCGCGGGCGGGCGGGGTCGTAGAGCAGGCCGAGATCGACGCGGCGGACCTCGCCGTTCAGGACCGGCGTGAAGCTGTGGACCGCGACGTGGACCACCGGGACGCCTGCGGTGTCGACCATGCGCTCGGCGCGCGTCCAATGCGGCGTATGGAAGCGCGCGACGAGCGCATCGCGCCGCTCGCGCGGGAGATCGCGCGTGAACTCGGAGAAGAGCGAGCGGCTGCGGGGCGAGCGGTTCAGGTCGACGATCAGCCGCGTCGAGCCGCCGCGGAGCAGCGGCGCTGCCAGACGCCGGGCGACGCCCTGCGCGACGCCGAGCGCGCCGAGGTCGAAGCCGCGATGGGTCGCGAGCAGGGCGCGCCGTCCGCGGAAGAGCGGCGCGAGATCGGGCGGCACGAAGGCGCTGGCATGCTCGCAGGAGAGCACGAGCCGCGGACTAGCTCGGCGCACGCAGCATTCTTCCATCTCGGAGGCAGTCGGCGAGCTCGCAGTAGACGGTGCGCAGCGTCTCGCGCGTCGGCTTCGAGGCGGGCGAACCGGGGCCGCTCGCGAGGCTGCGCAGTCGGCGGAGGATGCGCGTCGACAGCGTGCCCTCGTCCCGGATCACCTCGAGCGGCCCGTGCAGCGCGGGGTAGAGCGGATCGCGGGTGAAGTCGCGCTCGATCAGCTCGCACCACAGGTCCGACGCGCAGCGCGGCTGCCCGTCGAAACCGAGCGCCGAGAGGTAGCTCGCATCGACGATCTGCGTGCGCTCCGCCTCGCGGGTCGTCGCACGCAGGATCTCGGCCAGGGCCTGCGTGTCGAGTGCGCGCAGGCGGGCCATGGCCGGGCCATCCATCGCGCAGAGCGTCCGCAGCGTCGCCGCGATCGCCGCGTGGATCGCGATGTCGGCCTGCGGCGTCTCCTGGACGTCGAGCACGCGGATCTCGATCGCCATCCGGTCGAAGCGCGCGATGCAGCCCCGCGCGTTCACCCATTCCGAGCGCAGCAGCGCCTCCGGATCGAGAGGAGCGAGATCGGCGTAGATGCCCCTGAGCAGCTCTTGATAGGCGGCGCGGGTGAAGACGGGCTCGGGGACGACACTGCCCGATACGGACGGGACACGCCGGGCGTTCGTGCGGTAGACGTCGAGCCGGGCATCCATGAAGCCCGAGAGGCGGCCGTCGAAGATGGGCGACGACGCGGCGAGCGCGGGGAGGATCGGGAGCAGCGCGCGCGCCGCGGCGTGCAGGCGGCCGAACTCGTCGTCGTTCGCGAAGGGCAGGTTCAGATGGGCGCTCTGCAGGTTCGCCCAGCCGTGGCCCCGGCAATCGAAGATGCGGTGGAACGCGTCGTAGATCTCGTGCGAGCCGTGGGGCCAGAGCTCGAAATCCCGCGCCGCGTCCATCCAGGGATGCATCGCCGCCCCGAGCATGCGCGCGCCCATCGGAGCGAGCAGCGCGTGCATCCGCTGCAGCTCGCTGTCGAAGCCCGCCGCGACGTCCGCGAAGCCGGCGACCGGGCCGTTCGTCTTGACCTCGATCACGTGGCGTGCGAGCTCGTTCGACCAGGCGTAGGCGCCCCGCTCGATCTCGTTCTCGATGACGCCCGATTCGGCTTCGATCAGGCGGTCCGCGATCGGCTTCACGTCGAGGCTCGCCGCGTCGACGATCATGTACTCGAGCTCGATCCCGTAGCCCTCGAAGAGCGAGAGGGGCGCGCGCTGCGGTTCGGCTTCGGATTCAGACATGGAAGAGGTCGTCTCCACCGCGGCGATCGAGCCGGGTCCGGAACCATTGCATGACGCGTCTGTAGACCTCGTCGCCGAGCACGGTGTCTTCGTAGCCGACTTCGATGTTGGGATTGTCGTTGATTTCGATCACGAGGAACTCGCCGTCGACCTCTTTCAGGTCGACGCCGTACAGGCCGTCGCCGATCAGCTTCGCCGCGCGCACCGCGATCTCGACCAGCTTCGGGGGCACGTCTGCGAGCGCGAGGGTGTCGACCTTGCCGTAGCGACGGAAGCCCGAAGGCGCCGTCCGCACGATCTGCCAATGGCCGCGGGCCATGTGGTAGCGACAGGCGAAGAGGGCCTCGCCGCCGAGCACGCCGATCCGCCAATCGAATTGCGAGGCGGTGAAGGCCTGGGCGACGACGAGCTCGGAGTCGTTCAGGAAGAGCTCCGCCTTCTCGCGCAGCTCCGCCTCCGTCGACGCCTTGGTCACGCCGCGGGAGAAGGCGGAGTCGGGGCGCTTCAGGACGCAGGGCAGGCCGACTTCGGCGGCGATCTCGTCGATCGAGTCCGCATGGGCGACGAAGGTCTTCGGATGCGGGATGTCGTGGCGCGTGAAGAGCTCGGCGAGGTAGACCTTGTTCGAGCAGCGCAGGATCGAGATCGGATCGTCGATCACGATCAGGCCGTCGGTCGCCGCGCGGCGCGCCATCCGATAGGTCGGCCCGTTGACGTAGGTCGTCTCGCGGATGAAGAGCGCGTCGAACTCGCCGATGTCCTCGGCATCATCGCGCTGGATCAGATGGGGGCGGATGCCGACCTCGCGCGCCGCCCGGGCGAAGCGCCGCAGCGTACGCACGTCGGAGGGGCTGTCCTCCGCCTTCGGATCGTAGAGGATCGCGAGGTCGTACTGGTATTTGCGCGCCGGGGTCGAGCGCTCGCGCCGCCCGAAATGCTTTTCGGCCTGGGCGATCACGAAGGCGCGGTGGCTCTCGGGGATTTCTCCCGTCGAGATCGGGCGAACCGAGGAGAGGCGCCATTCGTCGCCGACATGCTCGAAGCTCGCCCGCAGCAGCGGGACCGAGAACTGCTCGTAGAGCGCGCGCGAGAGGGCGTCGTAGCGCTTCGACAGATTGCGGCCGAAGTAGACGGAGAGCTCGAACCGCTCGCCGCGCAGGGGCGCGAGCGCGCGCTGGATCAGCTCCTCCATTTGTTCGGAGACGATCCGGACGACGGGCGAGAGGCGGAGGTCCTGGAGCGTCTCGACCGTCGGCAGCGGGCGGTGGCCCCGGGCCTCGGCGAGCAGGGAGACGTAGTAGCCGACGGTCTGGTAGCCGTAGGTCCGGCAGAAGTTGTAGACGCGCAGGTTCCGGCGCCCGGCCCACTCGTCGCCGATCAGATAGTCCTTGGCGGCGACCACCGTCGCCCCTTGGAGGGCAAGTGGCCAGCGCTTGACGTTCTCGATCACGATGATCGACTTCAACCAGAATCCTCGGGCGGCTCGAGTACGAGCATGTTGCCGTCGTAGGTCAGGACCCCGAGCAGGATCGCATTGATCAGGCGCTGGACCGGAACCCAGTAGATGTGCTTCTGGAACTGCGGATGCGTCTCGGCGGGATCCGCGATCCGCACCGTCCGCTCCTCCTCGTCCCAGCCCGAGAGCACCACGAAATGCCCCGTCGGAACCCCTCGGATGTCGTCGTCGGCGAGCGTATCGACACCGACCTCGCGAGAGCTTGAGTAGAGATACGTCGAGGAAAGACCCGTCAGGATCGGACGTTCGTCCTGCAGCCATTGGCGCAGCAGGCCGGTCGTCAGGTCGACCATCGCGAGCTCGCCCCCGAGCTCGAGGTATTCGACGTACGCGCGCGTCGCGACCGAGAGCCGGGGATCGTTCTTCGCGCGCTCCTGCTCGACGAGCTTGTCGATCAGGTCGCAGCTCTCGCCGTGGAACCAGGTCGGATCGAAGACGGTGAGGTTGTAGGTGTACATGAGCGCGCGGTAGCCGCGCTTCAGGGCGTGGATCGCGAGATTCGCGGCGAGCGTTCCGCCGGTCTCGAGCTGGGGGACCTCGGCGATCACGTCGCCCAGCGCCTCGAGGTCGCCGTAGTAGCGGTAGACCGCCTGCAGACAGGTCGGGCCGCAGGTCGCGTCGTCGGGCTGGCGATCGATCTCGAGATCGAGGCTCTGTCGGGGGGCGGCGGAGGGCATGGGACTCGGGTCGAGGCCTCGTGGGGGGGACGGGCCGAACGCGGACGGAGGGTAGGCCGCGTCCGTGTGAGGGCAAGGACTGCCCGCATCGCCCGGGCTCTCGACGTCCAGGATTCTTGACGGGGCTGGAACGCACTCCCGCCGATGCAAATGACGTTCGATCGCCATTCGGTCGGACGACGAGGAGAACGGCTCGTGTGGAAGCTCAATGCCCGCCCGGATCAGCCCGTTTCGAGCACCCGGATCCGCAGAGTCCTGGTCGTCGACGACGACGTCGAGCTCTGCCACATCCTCTGCCGGGCGATCAACATCGCCGACCGATCGATCGAGATCGATGTCGCGAACTCGGCGGGATCGGCTCGAGAAATGCTGGAGCGCGCCCGATACGACCTGATCCTGCTCGACAACTTCCTGGACGCCGAAGCGCGCGGTGTCGACCTGGTTCGACCCAGTCGCGAGCGCCAGCCCGGATCCGTCGTGGCGTTGATGTCGTCGATGGAGAGAAGCGCCCTCGCCGCGCTGGCTTCGTCGCAGCACGACCTGCCGATCCTTCCGAAGCCGTTCAGCCCGATGCTCTTCCACCATCTCCTGCGCGAGTCGCTCGACCTCGCGATTCCGTACCGCGGGAACATCGCGCCCTTGCGATGACGCTCCTGCGCCTTCCCCCTCGGGAGAGGGCGAGTGCGATGCGACGGACCGGTCGGATCCCGCCGGCAGCGACACGATCCTCTCGAGGTCGGGTGCTCGACCCGAGTCGTTCGCAGCAAGGGCCGTCGACGCGGATCGGCGCCGCTCGCGCGGCCGCTCGTCCGCACCCATACTCGCCGGAATCCATGGCGAGTGAATTGTCCAACTTCTCGGTGGCCCTCGGCATCGGGCTCCTGATCGGGCTCGAGCGGGAGCGCAGCAAGGGCGAGGGGCCGGCGCGCGGACCCGCCGGCATCCGAACCTTCGCGCTCGCGAGCTTGTTGGGCGCGCTCGCCATGCATCTCGGCGGCTTCGTCCTGCTGGCGGTCGCGCTGGCCTCGGGCGCCCTGCTCACGGGCCTCTCCTACGCTCGGACCCGGCAGACCGATCCCGGCCTCACGACCGAGACCGGCCTCCTGATCGTCCCGCTGCTCGGCGCGCTCGCGATGTCCGAGCCGATGCTCGCGGCGGGTCTCGCCGTCGTGGTGGCGGTCGTGTTCGCCGCCAAGGCGCCGCTGCACGGGCTCGTGAAGGGCGCGCTCTCGGACGCGGAGGTCCGGGATGGCCTCGTCTTCGCGATCGCCACGCTCGTCGTCTGGCCGCTGCTGCCGGATCGACCGATCGGACCCTACTCGGTCGTCAATCCCCATCGTGTCTGGCTCGTCGTCCTGCTCGTCCTCGCGATCGGTGCCGTCGGCCATGCCGCGCTCCGCATCCTCGGCGGTCGATCTGCGCTGCCTCTCGTCGGATTGACCGCGGGCTTCGTCTCGAGCACCGCGGCGATCGGCTCGATGGCGGAACGCGCGGCCCGGGAGCCGGCGAACCTGCACGCAGCGATCTCGGGCGCCGCGCTCTCGACCGTCGCGACCTTCGTGCAGATGGCGATCCTGTTGGCGAGCGTCAGTCCGGAGACGCTGCTTCGACTCGGTCCGATGCTCGCGGCCGGAGGCCTGGTCGCGGCCCTCTACGCGCTCGCCTTCGCGCTCCGAAGCTCGACGTCGGATACGACCGTCGAGGCCGTCTCGGGCCGCGCCTTCAGCTGGACGGCCGCGCTCGGGATCGCGGCGCTGCTCGCCGCCGTGTCGCTCGCGACGGCGGCGTTGCAGGCGCGGCTGGGATCGGCGGGCCTGATCGCCGGTGCGGCCGTCGCCGGATTCGTCGATGCACACGCGGCCGGTGTGTCGGTCGCGTCGCTCGTCGCCTCGAGCGCGCTCGCGCCTGCAGAATCCATCGTTCCGATCCTGGCGGTGATGACGACCAATGCGTTCACGAAGATCGCGGTGGCCTTCGGCATCGGCTCGCGCGCCTTCGCGCGGGGCGTCGCACCGGCGATCGTGCTGTCGATGGCCGCGGCATGGGCCGCGGCATGGGCGGTCGCGTGGCTGTGGCCGCCGGGCTGACGCCGAGCGCGTTCGCCGCCCGCGGACGAACCGCGCGGGCGCCTCGGCTCATCGCCGCGGATCGTCCGTCGCCGCTTCCGCCTCGGGTGAGACCCGCCCGAGGTAGTCCGGCAGCTCGACGCCCGCCATCTTCGCGATCTCCTGGAGCGGCGGCAGGCTCGTCACGAGGCTCGAGAGGAATTTGGACGTCGAGGATCCGCTGCCATTCGCCGAGCCCGAGTCCCAGACGGTGATCTTGTCGATCTTCAGGTTCTGGATCGCCTCGACCTGCTTCGCCACGATTTCTTCGAGCTTCTCGATCATCAGCAGCGTCGCGGCCGATTGCGCGTCGCCGGCGCTGCGGACGAGGGATTCGTAGCCGGCGGCCTTGCTCTCGAGGACCTGCCGGATGCCGCGGGCCTCGGCCTCGTATCTCATCAGGATCGCGTCGGCCTCGCCGCGGGCGTTGCGGCGGATGCGCTCGGCCTCGGCTTCGGCGGCGATCTCGATCTTGCGGCGCTCGACCTCCTGACGAACGACCTCGACCGCGTTCAGGCGTTCGGTCTCGGCCGCGGCCTGCGCCTTCTGGATCTCGACCTGGGCGTTGAGTCGAGCGACCTCGCCGCGCTGCAGCGCCTCGGCCTCGCGCTGGGCGAGGGTCGCGTTGGACTGGACGATGTCGGCCTTGGCGGTGTTCTCGCCCTTGATGGCCTCGGCCTCCTGGCCCTGGACGAAGATGCGCTGGTTCGCCTCGGCGGCCTTCTTGCCCTTCTCGGCCTCGGCGACGTTCTCCGCGACGCGCACGGTCTTCTCGCGCACGGCGACCGCCTCGCCGATCGCCGCCGTCGATTCCTGCTGCTGGACGAACACGCGCTGATCCGCCTCGGCCGCCTTCTTGCCCTTCTCGGATTGCGCGACGTTCTCGGCGACGCGGATCGTCTGCTCGCGCCGGTTCTCGGCGTTGCCGATCTCGCCGATCTTGTCCTGCTCCGAGACGTCGACCTTCGCGCGGTTGATCGCCTCGCTGGCGGCCTTGCGGCCGATGCTGTCGATGTACTCCGACTCGTCGGTGATGTCGGTGATGTTCACGTTGATCAGGTAGAGGCCGATCTTGTTGAGCTCCGGCTCGACGTTGGCGCGGATCGCCGTCAGGAAGCTCTCGCGGTCCTGGTTGATCTGCTCGATCGTGAGCGACGCGATCGTGAGGCGGAGCTGACCGAAGATGATCTCCTTGGCCATGCTCTCGATGTCGGGCTGGCTGAGGCGGAGCAGGCGCTCGGCGGCGTTCGTCATGATGGACGGATTCGTGCTGATGCCGACGGTGAAGGTCGAGGGCACGTTCACGCGGATGTTCTGGAGCGAGAGCGCGCCCTGGAGCGGGATCGCGATCGTCATCGGTGTCAGCCGCAGGAACGCGTAGTCCTGGATCAGCGGGAGGACGAGCGAGCCGCCGCCGTGGATGCAGCGGGCGGACTGGCCCGTTCCGACGCGACCGTAGATCACGAGGATCATGTCCGACGGACAGCGCTTGTAGCGCGAGGCGAAGAACATCGCCGCCGCGAAGAGCACGAAGACGACGCCGAGGGCCGCGAGGGCCGAGAATCCGTTGGCGAGGACGAAATCCATGGTCTCGTTGACTCCCTGGGCAGATCGGTTGGAGAGGATCGTGGCGTTTCGAGCGGTCGGATGGACGGGCGGCGATTTCGAATGCAGCCGTAGAAGGCCCTGACGCACTCAGCGGGCGGCGAGATCTTCCACGACGAGCGCGTTGGCGCGGACACCGACGACCCGGATCGCCCGGCCCGTCGCGAGCTCGCCCCCGCCCTGCGTCTGCGCATCGTATACGCCGAGGCGTCCCTGGATGTTGACCTGGACCTGACCGCCCGAGCCCGGCTTCACCGTCAGGTAGACGACGCCTTCCTGGCCCACCGCGGCCGCGAGGTCGAGCGTCCCGCTCGACTGCAGCCCGACCATCGCCTCGAAGACCTTCGCGACGGCCCACATCGAAGCGAAGCCCGCGGCGAGCGCGATCACGACCGCGAGCGGCGGTGCCAGCCCCGCCTCGCGCGTCGCGGCGAGGCCGACGAGACCGAACATCATGAGAAAGGCGGCGATGCCCTGGAGCGAGATCAGCCGGGTCCCGGCATCGAGATCGCTATGGGGCTCGGCGGCCTGCGGGCCGCCGAGATCGTGGGAGCCGCCGAAGCTGTGATCGTCGCCGACGCCGAAGAGCATCAGCACGGTTCGGAGCGCGATCGTCGCGCCCCCGATGATCGCCGAGAACATGAAGAGCGAGTCGAGCAACGTCGTTCCTCCGCGCGAGCAGGCCGAGCCTATCATAGGCGGAGCCGTCGGGGACAGACGAAAGCAATGGCCTCGAGTCGCCGGATGCGGCGAACTGCTCGCTCGGCTGGCCCGCGAAGACGGTCGCGCGCTCGCGACACACGACATCAGAGCGTCTGTGCGTAGACCCGAACGCGGACTCCCGGCGAGCCGATGACGTGGTCGGGCGGCCGATTCGGGGGCTCGAAACCGGCCTGGACGAGCGGCTGCGCG
>CAUJGH010000177.1 GCA_963169575.1 Myxococcota bacterium
GCGCCAGGACCTCGCGCCGCTCTTCGACGACGATGCCGACGGGACGATCGACCTGAACGATCCCGCGCCGGACGATCCGTGCATCCCGGCGGCTTTCGTCGCGGTCTGCGACCGGGACACGGACGGCGACGGCGCGACCGACTACGAAGAGGGCGAGACGGCGGACGGCGATGGAGACGGGATCCCCGACCACCTGGAGTCGTCGATCCTCGACACCGATGAGGACGGCGTGCCCGATCAAGACGACCCGGACGACGGCGATCCCTGCATGCCGAACGCCTGCGCGCCCGAGGTCCCGGTCCTCCATTCACCGGTCCGGATTCTCGTACTCGGCCTGCTGCTGGCCCTGGGCGCGAGCGGGGCTGCCCGGCGCACGATGCGCGGTTGAAGCGAGGCTGCGGATGGGCGAACGCGGGTCGAATGGCCTTTCCCGCATCGCCGTCAGGCTCCATCCTATCGCTCGGCCCGCGTCCGGGGCGGGGCCGCGCCGCGAGCGATCGATGTCGCGGCGATTCGCGAACGGCGCGGGGCGAAGAGCGCGCGATTCGGGGCTCTGCGAGTCCGGGCGAGGGATGATTGGGTTTCTGCGCGAGAATCGGCCTCGTCGTGCTGGTCGCGGGGGCTGTCGGCCTGGCCTGTCGCCCCGAGGCGACGGCCCCTGAACACGACACCGTTCGTCCCGCTGCCTCGCTGCTCGCGGTGGGGGACACGGGATCGCCCCGCGGCAACCTGCCCTTCCTCTTCGACGGCCAATTCGCCGTCGGTGCCGCCCTGCAGCGCGCCCACGAGGCGAACCCCGTCGATGCTCTCGTCCTGCTCGGGGACAACTTCTATCCGGATGGCCTGCGGGCGGACGAGTTGATCCCCCGCATCCTCGACAACGTGGCTCGCCCCTACTGCGCCTTCGTCCAGCCGTCGGAGGCCCTGTCGAAGCGGCTCGGCGAGGACTGCCCTCCCGCACGCAAGCCCGTGCCCCGCCTGCTGGTCGCCCTGGGCAACCACGACCTGCAGACGCCCGGGAGCGCGGAGCTCCAGCAGAACGAAGTTCCCCGCTTCGTTCTCAACTGGGAGGTGCCTGCGACGAGCGCTCCCGCGGTGCGCGAGTTGCCGGGCGGTCTCAGCCTGGTCTTCCTCGACACCGAGTGGCCGTGGGGCGCCGAGGAAGTGGACGAGCTCGCCCGCGCGCTCGAGACCGCCCGTGGCCCCTGGCGCGTGATCATCGGACATCGCCCTCCGATCGCCGGCCATCCCCAGCTCTCGAAGATGATCGAGCGCGCCGCACGCCGATCCGGTCGCGTCGTCCACGCCTATCTGGCCGGTCACGTCCACGGTCTGGCGGCGATCCGCGGGGAGACCGCGGCGCCTTCGCTGACGCTGATCGCCGGGTCCGGCTCCGAGGTCGATCTGCAGAGCGCGCCCGAGTACCGGATCGAAGCCGCCGATTCGGGCGACGTCGTCGCGGCGAAGCTCGGCTTCGTCCGGCTCGACGTGTTCGCCGAATCCGCGCCGGCGGGCGCTCCCGCCCGGATGCGCGTCTCGCTCGTCGCCGCCCGATCGAGCGCGGCCCTCGCATCGCTCGGAACGACCGAGATCGCGCGCTATGCGATCGGACTCGATGGATCGGTCCGGCGGACCGACGTGATGCAGGATTGAGATTCAGCGGGAACCCAGCGACGCCAGATACTGCTCGAGCCAGCCAACGGCCTCGGCGCCCTCCTGCTCCGAGACGGGCTCTCCGGACGGCCGTCCATCGCGGCCCCACTTGCCGAGGAAGCGGATCGCAGCGCGCTGCCGATCGAGACGCCACGCATAACGTGGACCGCTCGATGTCAGCACGACGAGGTCGTCTCCGCCACGTCTCGCGCGGGCGGCGATCAGCGGCGAGAAGGGCGACGGATCCCCCGCCAGCAGGTCACGCCCCGGATGGCCGCGCAGGTCATCGGGCTCGACGCCGAGGCGGGCGAGCAGCGTCGGGAGAACGTCGGCATGGTCGGTCGGGCCGGGCCGACCTGCACCGCGCGCGATGCCCGGGCCCGTGAGGACGAGCGGGACGCGGGTCTGCGCGTCCGAGAGCCGACTCGAATGCGCGATCGTGCCGTCGTCGAAGAGCGCTTCGCCATGGTCGCCCGTGACGACGACGAGCAATGCGTCCGGATCGAGCTGCGCCAGCAGCGATCCGAGCCGCTCGTCGACGGCATGCGCACTGTTGCGATATCGGTTGACGAGCGAGGCGAGGTCGCGCTCCGGATCGAGCTCGAGGGCATTCGGCGGCCCGATCGACGGATGAAAGAGCGCCTCGTCGTCCGGATAGTGATATCCGAAATGCGTCGACATCAGGAAGGCCAGCACGAAGCGCGGCGCGCGATCTGCGGGCGCGAGCAGCGCAGCGGCGCGCGCGACGACCTCGCCGTCGCACGCGGGCAGCGACGCGCCGCGCAGGCGATGAACCTCGAAATCGGCCGATCCCATGAATCGATCCATCCCGCGCCAGGCGATGTCGCTGCAGGTGAGATGGTGGGTCTCGTAGCCCCAGGCTCGCAGCTGGGCAGGCAACGTCGGGCGATCGCCCGCGTCGAGCGTCTCGAAATAGAAGAGCGGACTTCGGCCGTAGAGGAGCGCGAACAGGCCGTAGTGGGAAGCGTTCGACGTCGCCGTATGGTCGTCGAAGCGAAGCCCCCGCTCCGACCAGGACCAGAGCTGCGGCATGGTCCCCGGCTCGAGCGCGTCGCGGCGAAGACTCTCGATGACGACGACGAGAATGTCCGGCCGCATCGCGGGCGACTCTTCTTGCATCAGCGGTGCGAGGTCGGGCGGCGTGCCGAGCCGGGACCGCATGCGAGCAAACGCGAACTCGGCCGCCCGCTGGGCCTCGCCGACGCTCGATGGACCCGCGAAGAGATACGCGGGTCCCGACCAGGGCAGCCGCTCGTTCAGCTGCTGGAGTGGACCCGCCGCGACACCGCTCCGCTGCAGAAGCGCCGGCGCCGTCGTCGCGAAGACGCAAAAGCCCAGAAGGGCCGCCAGGATCCACCGACCGCGGCGCAGGGACGCGCGTGCGACCCGACGCTCGACGAGCCACGCGATCGCCAATGCGGGCAGCACCGCGACGCCGAGGCTCCGGGCGACGCGCAGCAGCCCCGGCGCGACGTCGAAGCCCTGCCCGGCCCAGACGAACGTCTCGGGATCCAGCAGGAATGGGAGATAGTCGACGAAGTGGTTACCGGTGTTCCTC
>CAUJGH010000178.1 GCA_963169575.1 Myxococcota bacterium
GGGCGACTCGCGCCGCGCCCGCTCGGGGTCGACGTGGATCCACTGATGATCTCCCGTCGCCGACGCGAAGGCGTCGATGCGGGACTGGTCGATCGTGTGCCAACGCGTGTAGCCGAGGTCGCGGCCCTCGTATTCGGGCAGCGAGGCGATGTCGGGGATGATCAACGGACTCGTCATCCCATTCCTTTCAGGCGGGTCGGGCGGTCGGGATCGCTTCGCGTCGTATACTGCCCAGCGCGGGCCCTGCCCGCAATGCGAGCGCGGAGCCCGAGACGAACGCAGCACGATTGCCACGCGGAGGTCGATGGGATGACGAACGACGAGGCGAACGGATCGCGACCCGAGGCCGCCCGCCCTTCCGGGACGCGATCGGCACGCTCCGCGAGTGGAGCCCTCGCGATCGTGCTGCTCGGCGCGCTGATCGCGGGCTGGGCGATCAGTGGAGAGTATCTGCATCATGCGGTGATCGGACTCGACGCCTCGGCGTTTCCCGCCGGCGAATGGGTCCAGCGGACGCTCGCCCCGACCGCCCCGAACGCGATCGGGGGCGCCGTCGCAGCGATCGCGACACTCGTGGCGATCGGCGTGGCCGGCGGCTCGGCGTTCGCAGCCCTGCGGCGGCGCGCGGTTCGTCCGGTCGCCGAGCCGGCGGCCGCGCAGTCGCCGCGCCGCGCGTTCCTCGTCGGGGCAGCTGCGGGGCTCGGCGCGCTCGCCGCGGGCGCGGTGGGCATGGTCGCCAACGCGCTGTTCGGGATCGGGAAGTCGGGGGACGGCTGGTGGGGCGTCCAGCAGCACGTCAATTCGAACGAGGGCATCGTCAAGACGCATCCCGTCTGGGAGCCGGCCTGGCAGGGCGCTCGCATCCAGGCCTACGGACGTCTCGGACGAACGGATTGGCGCGTTTCGGATACGGTGCTCGGCGCCGGCAGGCTGCGCGGCGACGACGCCTGGAAGATCGTGAAGACGGCCTTCGAGCGCGGCGTCAACTACGTCGATACGGCGCCGGACTACTCGACCGCCGGCAGCGAGCTCGCCGTCGGCCGTGCGCTGCGCGAGATCCCGCGCGACCAGATCTTCCTCGCGACGAAGTTCTGCACGCCGATCGGTCATCTGCCCGAGGGCACGAGCGTCCAGCGCTATCAGCAGGTCGTCGAAGAGAGTCTCGCGCGCCTCGGCACCGACTACGTCGATCTCGTCCACGTCCACTCCTGCGACGAGGTCGGCCGTCTGATGGATCCGAACGTCCACGAGGCTTTCGATCGCCTGAAGCAGGCCGGCAAGGTCCGCTTCCTCGGCGTCTCGACGCACACGCCGCGGCTGGTCGACGTCGCGACCCGCGCGATCGACTCGGGCCGCTTCGACGTCATGATGCTCGCCTACCACCACGGCATCTGGCCGATGCTGCCCGCGATCATCGACCGCGCCCACGACGAGCAGGACATGGGCATCGTTGCCATGAAGACCCTGAAGGGCGCGAAGCACCGCAACCTCGAAGGTTTTCACGACGCCAACAGCTACGCGCAGGCCGCCCTGCGCTGGGTCCACGAGAACCCGAAGGTCTCCTGCGCCGTCATCTCCTTCTTCGAGATGCAGCACGTCGACGAATATCTCGCGGCTTCGGGGGGTCGTCTCGCGAGCGCGGATCGGGAGGTCCTTCACCGCTACGACCAGTCGATCGTCGGCGCCTACTGTGCGCCCCATTGCGGGGCCTGCCTGCCCGCCTGCCCGGAAGGCGTCCCGATCCACGACGTCCTGCGCCACCGCATGTATTTCGAGGACTACCGTGCGGAGCGCGACGCGATCGAGCGTTATGCGAGGCTGCCGGTGAACGCGTCGGCCTGCATCGACTGCGCGGCGCCGTGCCTCGGGAGCTGCCCGCTCGGCATCCCGATTCCGGAGCGCACGCGCGGCGCCCATGCGCTGCTCTCGCTGGACGCCTGAGCGCCGGGCCTGACGCGGGCAGGAGGCGGGGATTCAGCGGTCCGCGATCGCGCTCATTCGCTGCGCGAGCTCGAGGTCGAGCTCGGTGATGCCGCCGGCGTCGTGGGTCACGAGATCGACGACGACGCGGCCGTAGACGTTCGACCATTCGGGATGGTGGTCGAGCTTCTCCGCGTGCAGCGCGGCTTCGGCCATGAAGGCGAAGGCGCGCCGGAAATCCGGGAAACGCAGCTCGCGGTGGAGCTTGCCGCCGATGCAGCTCCAACCGGGGAGCGCGGCGAGCGCGGCTTCGATGCGTTCCGGCGGGAGGGCGCTGGGGCGGGGCATCGGATTCTCCTGGGGCGCTTCCGCGGCTGCGCGGGGAAGGGTCAATCGTCGTCGTGGATCGCGCGGACGAAGGCGTCGTAGAGCGCGCTCTTGATCTGGCGGCGGTCGGCGCGGCCGTAGACCTCGCGGAACGCCTTCATCGGAATGATGCCCTTCGCCATCGAGCGATGACCCCCGCCGACGCCGAGCCCCTCGACGACCGCGCGGACGACCTCGCCCGCCGCCCGGACGTAGCCGACGTTGCGCACCGAGAAGACGATGTCCCGGTTCACCGTCCCGACCGCGATCGCCCATTCCGCGCCCTGCGCCTGCAGCGCCATGTCCGCGACCTGCGGGATCACGTCCTCGCGCACGCGGCCGAGCACCAGGATGTGGATGCCGTCGCGCACCTCGGCGCGCGCCAGCGCCCGCCCGAGCGCGCGCAGGCCAGGCAGCGGCAGGGCGGGCCGTTCGATGCGGCGCAGCAGC
>CAUJGH010000179.1 GCA_963169575.1 Myxococcota bacterium
TGCCGCGAAGAGCGCATCTGCCCCGAATCCTGCGCCGGTCCTGGGAGCGAAGGGCGCGTCGGGTACGACCCGCGCGACGCCGCTCTCGCTGGTCCTGCGCGCCGATCGCGACTGGCTGCTGCAGGCCCACCGTGCCAGCGAGGCGGGCGAGCTCCGCGTGCCGAGCCCGACGGCACAGCGCATCCTCGCCCAGCTCGACGCCCGCGGTGCGGTCTTCCATGCGGAGCTCTCGTCGGCGCTCGCGCTCGAGCCCGCCCAGGTCGAGGCGGCGCTCTGGGAGCTGGTCGGGGGCGGACAGGTCTGTGCGGATGGATTCCAGGCCCTGCGCGTGCTGCTCGCGGCACGCGGACGCGAAGCGCGGGGGCAGGCGGCGGGGCGCGCGCGCCGCGGACTGCGCAGGAGCGGCGCGATGGGCGTCGCGTCCGGCGCCGAGGGACGCTGGTCGCGGGTCCCGGCCACGGCCCCGATCGACGATCGCGACCGCCTTGCGGAGGCGGTCGCCGAGCAGCTCCTCGCGCGCTGGGGCATCGTGTTCCGCGACGTCGTCGCGCGCGAGGATCTCGCGCTGCCCTGGCGCGACATCGCCTGGGCGCTGCGACGCCTCGAGGCGCGCGGCACGATCCGCGGTGGGCGCTTCGTCTCCGGCTTCACGGGCGAGCAGTTCGCGCTGCCCGAGGCCCTCGACTGCCTCGCCCGCGTGCGCGCGGCACCGCGCGCGGGCGAGCGCGTGGTCGTCGCGGGGAGCGATCCGCTCAACCTCGTCGGGATCCTGACGCCGGGCGAGCGGATCCCGGCGCTGCAGCATCGCGAGGTCGTCTACGTCGACGGCCTGCCGGAGGTCGGATGATGAGCGCTGCTCGGGACGTCGCGTTTCTCTGTCTCGGGGTCATGGGGTTCCCGATGGCGGGGCATCTCGCGCGTGCGGGTCATCGCGTGCGCGTCTACAACCGCACGGCCGCGAGGGCCGAGGAGTTCTGCCGCGTCCACGCCCGCCTGGCCGTCGCGCACGCGCCGACGCCGGCCGCAGCGGTCCGCGACGCCGAGTTCGTCTTCGCCTGCACCGGCGCCGATCCGGACCTCGAAGCGATCACCCTCGGCCCCGGCGGTGCCTTCGACGCGATGCGCCCCGGTGCGCTCTTCGTCGATCATACGACCGCCTCCGCCGCCCTCGCGCAGCGCCTGCACGGCGAGGCCCGGGCGCGCGGCCTCGGATTCCTCGACGCGCCGGTATCGGGCGGACAGATCGGTGCGGAGGAGGGGCGGCTCACGATCATGCTCGGCGGTCTCGAGGCCGACTACGCGCGCGCGGCACCGCTGCTCGACGGCTACGCCCGCAAGCACGCGCGGATCGGGCCCGCGGGCCACGGCCAGTACGCGAAGATGGTGAACCAGATCTGCATCGCGGGGCTCGTCGAAGCGCTGGCCGAGGGGCTTCATTTCGCCGAGCGGGTCGGGCTCGACGCGGCGGCGGTCGTCGACGTGATCTCGCAGGGGGCGGCGGCGTCCTGGCAGATGGAGAACCGGGCTTCGACGATGCTCGCAGGCCGCTTCGACTTCGGATTCGCCGTCGACTGGATGCGCAAGGATCTCGGCATGGCGCTGGACGAAGCCCTCCGCCGGCAGATCCCGGTGCCGATCACGGAGGCGGTCGACGCGCGTTATGCGGAGGTCCAGCGCCTGGGCGGCGGGCGCCTCGATTCCTCGAGCCTGATGCTGGTACTCCGGGAGGAGTCCCGCGCCGGCTGTGCGGCGGACGGGGCAGGGCTAGACTCGGCCGGTCGCGTGGATTGAACGGGTCCTCATCGGAACGGGCATCCATCCGATCGGGCCTCTCTCGAAACGGGCCTCCATGAGCGGGCCTCCATCAACGGGCCTCCATCAACGGGCCATGGGATGCGCCTCCGCACTGCGCGGGGCGGCGGCGTGCCGTGGCCATCAGGAAGGAAATCGATCCGTGGCGCACGAGTTCGTCTATACGATGCACGACCTCCGGAAGGTGATCGGCGATCGCGTCATCCTCGACGGGATCACGCTCTCGTTCTTCCCGGGCGCGAAGATCGGCGTGCTCGGCGCGAACGGCGCCGGCAAGAGCACGCTGCTGCGCATCATGGCCGGCGTCGATACGGACATCCTCGGCGAGGCGAAGCCCGCGAAGGGCCTGCGCATCGGCTACCTGCCCCAGGAGCCGCAGCTCGATCCGAGCAAGGACGTGCTCGGCAACGTCGAGGAAGGCGTCGCCGAAATCCGCGCGTTGATCGACGAGTTCAACGCGCTCTCCGAGAAGTTCGCGGAGCCGATGGAAGACGACGAGATGAACGCGCTGCTCGAGAAGCAGGGCAAGCTCCAGGATCGGATCGACGCCGCCGACGCCTGGGAGCTCGACCGGACCCTCGACGTCGCGATGGAGGCCCTGCGCTGCCCGCCCGGCGATGCGAAGGTCGACACGCTGTCGGGCGGCGAGAAGCGGCGCGTCGCCCTCTGCCGCCTGCTGCTCTCGAAGCCCGACATGTTTCTGATCGACGAGCCGACCAACCATCTCGACGCCGAGAGCGTCGCCTGGCTCGAGCGCTTCCTGCAGGAGTATCCGGGGACGGTCGTCGCGATCACCCACGACCGCTACTTCCTCGACAACGTCGCCGGCTGGATCCTCGAGCTCGATCGCGGCCGCGGGATTCCGTGGGAGGGCAACTACTCCTCCTGGCTCGAGCAGAAGAACAAGCGGCTCGAGGTCGAGGAGAAGCAGGCCGGCGCCCGCGCCCGGACGCTCGCCCGCGAGCTCGAGTGGATCAAGCTCTCGCCGCGCGCCCGCCAGGCGAAGGGCAAGGCGCGCATCAACGCCTTCGAGGAGCTCGTCAAGCAGGGCGGCGAACGCGCGCCGGAAAAGGTCGAGATCTCGATCCCGATCCCGCAGCGGCTCGGCGACGTCGTGGTCGAGGCCGACGGCCTGCGCAAGGCCTACGGAGACAAGCTGCTCTTTGAAGGCCTCACATTCAAACTGCCGCCCGGCGGCATCGTCGGCATCATCGGTCCGAACGGCGCGGGCAAGACGACGCTCTTCAAGATGATCGCTGGCGAGGAGAAGCCCGACGCGGGGACGCTGCGGCTCGGCGAGACGGTCAAGCTCTCCTACGTCGATCAGGATCGCCGCGATCTCGATCCGAAGAAGACGGTCTGGCAGGTGATCAGCGGCGGCGAAGACAAGATCATGATCGGCAATCGCGAGGTGCCGTCGCGGGCCTGGGTGTCGTCGTTCAACTTCAAGGGCACCGATCAGCAGAAGCTCGTCGGCGACCTCTCGGGCGGCGAGCGCAACCGCGTCAATCTCGCGCTGCTGCTGCGGACGGGCGGCAACGTCTTGCTGCTCGACGAGCCGACCAACGACCTCGACGTCGATACGCTGCGAGCCCTCGAAGATGCGCTCGTCGATTTCCCCGGCTGCGCCGTGGTCATCAGCCACGATCGCTGGTTCCTCGATCGCATTGCGACCCACATCCTCGCCTTCGAGGGCGACAGCCACGTCGAATGGTTCGAGGGCAACTATCAGGACTACGAGGCGGATCGCCGGCGACGGCTCGGCGCCGACGCCGATACGCCGCACCGGATCAAGTACCGTCGGATCGACGCCTGATCGGCGCGGCGCGCTCGCTGCGCTCGCCGTGCTCTCCATGCGGGAGGGGCAGGGCGAATCGCAAGGCCTGAAGCGCGCCGGCGCCGAACACCCCGAGCTGGAGCAGCGGCCAGAGGCGCTCGAAATCCGTCGCGGAAGCCTCGCTCTGCGGGACGGTCGGACGTGTGTCGCCCGCTGCCGGCCCATTTGCCTTTTCGCCCGCGCGGCACAGCCCGTCGCCGCCGATCGTGGTTGCGGCGACCGCCGGCGCGACGCGCCAGGCCGCGAAGCTCGCGAGCACGAGCCCCAGCAGCGCGAGCCAGCGGATTCCGGTGCGCCAGGGCAGGCCGAGGCCCACGCCGGCCAGGGCCAGTGCGCTGAGGATCGCGAGGAATGCGGTCCCCGGAATGGCCGACGCGGAGGCCGGATCGCAGGCGGCGTGGCGCAGCGCCAGGATCGTCAGGGCGTGGGCGATGAAGATCAGCCAGCCGCCCACGGCCACCCCCAGACGGAGCACGATTTCAGCGAAGGACATGCGGGGAACTCCCGGCGCGGGACTCGGACCATTGGAATCACGGAGGGAATGCCGGCGAAAACTAGCAGCCGGGGCTTGACCCGTCGGAGCCGCGCTGAGTAAGGTGCGCCCAACCGCGGATTCCTCCGCGCAGATCGATGCCGTCGCGCGCCCGGTTCGGGTCAGTGCCGAGCCCGTTCCGAGCGGGACGACTGGATGCGGGTCGGCGGATCGAACGACGAATCGGGCAATGAATCGAGCTAAGCCTCGAGAGGAGATCACATCGATGGGCATGTTGAGCGAATTCAAGGACTTTGCGATGAAAGGAAACGTCGTCGACATGGCCGTCGGCGTCGTGATCGGCGGGGCATTCGGAAAGATCGTGACGTCGTTCACGAACGACATCCTGATGCCGCCCATCGGCCTGCT
>CAUJGH010000180.1 GCA_963169575.1 Myxococcota bacterium
CCATCATCGCGATCTCGCGCGCGCACTCGAATTCGTCGACCGCGCCGCCGAGATCGGCTGCGACGGCGTGAAGTTCCAGCTCTTCCGCATCGACGCGCTCTTCGCGCCCGAGATCCTCGCGAAGAGCGAGATGCACCGTGCACGCCGGGCCTGGGAGCTGCCCGAGGCCTTCCTCGCCCCCCTCGCCCGCCGCTGCCGGGAGCATGGAATCGAATTCGGCTGCACACCCTTCTACCTCGAAGCCGTCGACGCGCTCGCGCCCCACGTCGACTTCCTCAAGATCGCCTCCTACGAGCTGCTCTGGGACGACCTCCTCGTCGCCTGCGCCCGAACCGGCCGTCCGCTCGTCCTCTCGACCGGCATGGCCGATCTCGCCGAGGTCGCCCATGCGATCGATACGATCGAAGCCGCGGGCGGCCGCGACCTCACCCTGCTCCACTGCGTCTCCGGCTATCCCGCCCCGGCCCGTGAGGCGAACCTGCGCGCCATCGATACCCTCGCCGCTCTCGCGCGTCCGGATTCGCCCTTGCGTCTGCGCACCGGCTGGTCGGATCACACGGTCTCGAAGGCCGTCCTCCACCGCGCGATCCACGCCCATCCGACCTCGCTCGTCGAGTTCCATCTCGATCTCGACGGCGAGGGCGACGAATACAAGACCGGCCATTGCTGGCTGCCGGACGCGATCGCCGAGGCGATCTGCGAAATCCGCACCGGCTTCGAAGCCGAAGGCGACGGCCGCAAGGCTGCGACCGCGATCGAAGAGGACGAGCGGTCCTGGCGCGCCGATCCCAACGACGGACTGCGACCGCTGCGTCCCCTGCGCGCGCACTGGTCGCCCGGCCCTTGAGCGCTGGCCCGGACATCGATTTCGTCGTCGCCGGGGGCGCTCGCCACGGCATGGGGCACGTCGTGCGCAGCGGCGTTCTCGCGGCGGCCGCCCACGATCGGGGCTGGCGGGTGCGGGTCTTCCTCGCCGGTGATCGCGCCGCCGAGGCGCGCTGGCGCGAGAGCTGCCCGACGTCCGGCGTCTCGCCCTGGCCCGCCTGGCGCAGCGCCGCGAGTGCCCCGCTCACGCTCTTCGATCATCCCTTCGCGAAATCCCGCTGGATCGACGCCTGCCGCCGGGACCGCACCCGAACGATCGTCCTCGACGATCTCCGCACCGTCGGCCGGGCCCGCCTCACGATCAACCCCGCGCTCCATCATCCTCCGAGCGAACGTTCCGCGAGCGGTGCCGATCCCGAGGACGATCCCGCGAGCTGCACCCTGTCCGGCCCGCGCTATTCGATCCTCTCGCCCGCCCATCGAAGGACCATCCATCGCCCGCTCGAGCAGCGGGGCGCCCTGCTGCTCTCGATCGGCGGCGCAGATCCCCACGACGTGACCCCGCGCATCGCCCCGATCCTCGCGCACACCTTGACCCAGAGCCCCGCTTCGGCCGCGCTGGGCCGGCGGATCGCCGTCCTCGGCCCGGCCTATCACGATCCGGGCGACCGGGTCGCCACCACGCTCGCGGCCGAAGGCTGGCAGGTCGAGCGCGCGCTCGCACCCGCCGCGATGGCGCGCCTCATGGCCGATGCGCGGCTCGCCGTGATGGGCTTCGGGACGAGCCTCTCGGAGCTCGCCTGGCACGGGACGCCTCATCTCTGCGTCACCCACCGCCCGAGCGATACGCCCTTCGCGCAGCGCCTCGAATCCCAGGGCATCGGCGCCTGGCTCGGGGAGGCGCGCGCCCTCGATCCCGAATTCATCGCCGCACGCTTCGCGCGCGCCCTCGACGACGCCGACTGGCAGCGGACGAGCGCCGAACGGGCGAGCGCTGCGCTCGAAGGGGGAAGCGGATGCGAGCGGATCCTCGATCGGCTCGCGCGGATCGCGCACGAGATCGCCGAACCGCCGGCGCAGCACTCAGGGATGAGCGAGGCTCGGGCCGGTCTCTCTTGAAGCCACGCCGGCAGCGAGCACGCGCTCTCCGGTTTCGCCCGCGCCGGCCCGCTCGACTGCAGAGGCTCCCGCTGCCGCGGCGCTCGCCTCGCCCCGTTCGCATCCGTCCGCGAAGGAAGACTCGAAACACGCGAACCACTGGCGCGCTCGCTCGACGCCGTTACCCGCCGCCTCGATCAGGAAGCGCGATTCCTGCGCCAGATCCTCGAGCGACGACTCGCGCCGTTCGCGCCTCCGCTGCTCCGCCATCGCGGCATAGATCTCCGGCTGCACCAGAGCGTCGAGCCAGGGCGCGCGCTCGAGCTGCTCGCGGAGCTTCTTCTCGCAGCGCGCGATCCCGCGCAGGAGCTCGATCTGCTGCTGCTCTCCGCGCGCGAAGGCGAGCCGCTCCCGCATCTCGCGCTCGAAGCGGCGAGCGCGCAGGATCTCCTTCTCGAGCTCGTCGAGGCGCCGATGCGCCGCGCGAATCGCTTCCGCGTAGTCGGCGAGCGTCGATCGGGGCGCCTCGTCGTGGACCGCGAGCAGCCGGCGACGCGCCTCGAGCCGCTCGTCGGGGAGCGCCTCCAGCATCTCCCGGAAAGGCCGGTGGTCCACCATCGGAATCCGCGCGCCGCCCTCCGTGCAGTTGACGAGCTGGTAGCCGCGACGCGCGAGGCCCAGACCGATCTCGCGGTACTGCTCGATGAACGAGGCGTAGGCCCGCCAGGTCGGCACGCGCTCGCCCTCGTTCCAGCCGTCGACCCAGACGATCCGCCCCTTGCTGACCCGGTCGCGCGTCGTGAGACGACTCGGATCGTTGATCAGCGAAGCTTTCTGGTTCATCTCCGTCAGCGCACAGGTCCCGTCCTCGGCGAGCTCGACCTGGACGAAGTCGTAGGCCGAGCCCTGGGCGTAGGCGCGCCCGTCGGTGAAGGCGAGGTCCTGGCCGATCAGGAGGATCGGATTGCAACCCATCATCACGGCGAGTCCCACGGCCCCCTGCGCGACCGTTCCGCCGCCCATCGTGAAGCGCGACTCGCCGGTCGCCTTCGCGATCCAGCCGCCCATCGGACTCCCCCCGGTCGTCGCCGTGAAGACGGCGCGGGCGGGCACGTCGTAGATCGCGGGATGGGCGTCCGGCGTCAATGCCACGATCAGCTGCCGCGTGTCGCCCGCGCCCGTCAGCTGCTGCGAGACGTCCTTGCTCTCGAGCACGTGGACGAGGTCGGGCTCGATTCCGGCCTGGCGCAGGGCCTTCAGCGTCTGACCGATCGCGATCACGACGACGCGGTCCCGATGCGCGCGGAGCAGCGGTAGCTGTTTGTCGAGCGAAGGTCCGGCGGCGGCCACGACGGCGGGCTTGCCGGCAAAGAGCCCGGACGTCCGGCCGAAATGGGCGGACCGGGCGATTCGCCGGCCGTTGGCGGCCGTGATGAAGGCCCAGGGCATCAGCTGGGAGACCGAGGTCGAGATGCGCGTATCCGTCGCGTCCTTGATGCGCTTGGTCCGCTCGACGGCCGCGGCGACGCCTGCCGGATCGAGACGCAGTACGGCGGGATGGGGAAAGACGCGAATGCAGAGACCCGGGACATAACGCGCGGCGAGGATCGCGGTGAACTGATCCAGATCCGCGGTGAGATGGATGTCCCGATGGGTCTTCAGGAGCTTCGCGATCGGGAGTCGGCAGAGCGCCGCCTTGAGCCGCGCGAGCGAGGGCTCGTAGACGATCAGCGTTTCGGGGCGGCGCTCGGCGAAAGCCTCGAGCTGCTCGCCGAGACCGAATCCGAGGGCGACGAGGATGTCGGCCGGCGCTTCGGCCATCTGCGCGGCGAGGCGTTCTCCGTCGCGCCCGGGGTCGTAGGCAGAGCCGAGCAGGACGCCGGCCTCTCGCAGCGAAGTTCCGCCGCGCGGCCCCGGAACGAGCTCGACGCCCTCCGCCGGCTCGGCATCGAGAGCCGCGACGAGGCCGGGGTTTCGCTTCTCGAGCGCCGCGCGGTTCTGCTCATAGACCGGTCGAGAGTCCAACGCCTGCCTCCGTTCGATAGACGAGTCCCTGATGACGCTGCTGCGCTCGCTCGAAGACGCCCGTGTCGTTCGCGGCGAAGCCCTCGACGGAGAAGGCGAAGCGCCGGCGCCCGCGCAAAAAGACCGCTCGGGTCTCGTCGATCTCGGCGCCGCTATGCGAGAGACGACAGAAGAAGCGGTCGTCCACCGCCTCGAAATCGAGCATCGGTGCGACGGCCGCCTCCCCGCGATCACCCTGGATCAGGACGCCCTGACGCGCGTCGGCGAAAGCGACCCAGCCCTCGGTCGCCCCGAGACACGAGGTCGACGAGACGGTCGACGAGACCGCCTTCGACTGGGCCAGAACGGTATCGCGCTGCAGCCGGCGCCATTCGACACGGGTTCCACCGTTGATCGTGGCATAGCGGAGGGTCTCGGCGTCCCAGGCATCGGGCAGCAGGGTGAACATGCCGAGGCGTAGACTCGCGATGCGCGCGTCGTGGGACGCGAGGTCGTGGACGACGTCGATCCGGTCGAGGTTGCGGTAGATGCGGTAGGTCTTCTGCCAGACGCCCAGATCGGTCTCGAAGCGCGTCGTGAGCGTGGTCCGCACGGCGCCCGTCGCCTCGTCGCACAGGGCGAGGCGCGTCGGGCGCAGATCGGTGTGCTTGCTGCCGTCTTCGAGAACGGCGAGCACGTGGCCGGAATAGAAATCGGGCGTGTACTCGATGGCGTCGAAGCTGCCGTGCGCAATCGTGCCGAGCAGCGGGCGAGCGCCGAGAATGGGGAAGCTCAACGACTCGAGCGCCGCGCCGCGATGGGCGAGGAAGCTGGCCGAGACCCGGTCGGTCGCGATGCGCTGGATCGGCGCGGGCGACGCCGCGGGCGGGCGGATCCGCGGCGCCGGAATCAGCTCGAGCCCCAGGCTCGACTGCGGCGCGATCTCGGGCTCGAGCACGAGCAGGACGTCGCGCAGACTTCCGTCCCGATGAAGTCCGACGACTTCGACCTGGACGCGGGCCGGATCGAGCTCGATGCCGCGCCGGGTCTTCAGCTCGAGCGCCTCGAAGCGGCCCGCGGCGAGCCGCAGCGGGATCTCGATCGGCATCCTCGCCCAGGCCGTCGCATCGGGATTGACGATCAGGACGTCTTCCCCGTCGGCGAGCGGGGGCACGCAGGCAGCGAGGTGGGCGCGGCTTCGCGCCTGCGCGAGACCGATCCGCGTCTCGAACTCGACGATCTTCTCTTCGGTCGCCCGCGTGCGGAAATCGCTTCGCCAGAGATCGACGATGTCGCTCGTACGGTTCTCGCCGGCGAGCGTCGGCGCGACGCGCATCGCGGCGAGCTCGCTGCGGACGAGATCGTGGCAGCGGGTGTTCATTCCGAACCCGTCGCGGCCCGAGACGGCCCAGCGCGTCGGGTTGTAGCGCGGCTGCTTCTTGCACGGAATCGGATCGGCTGCCGAGCCCAGCTCGAAGCCGGAGACCTCTGCTCCGGCCTCCGGGATCTGGCGGGGCAAGGCGAAGGCGAAGCGCGGATCCTCCGCGAGCCGGGCGAACAGACGGATCAGGCGATCCGATTCGCGGCTCGCGTTTTCGAGCGCCCCGCCCGGCAATCGGCGCGAGGGGCGATAGTCGAAGATCTCGACGTCGCCGCCGTAGAGGCAGAGCGCCTCGGCGCCGGGCATGTCGACCAGACGCGCCAGCAGGGCTTCGAGATCCTCGAACGGGACCTCGCCATGCGCCACACGCTGCACCTTCTGGAAGACGATCGAGTCGTTCCAGAGCAGTCCCGGCCCCGGCCCCTCCGGATCGTGCAGTCTCGCCGGGCGACATCGCAGGGGGCGCAGCGCTGGCTGCCGACTGGCCGGATTGTTCCATTCCATGACGACACGCTTCGCCCCGATCTCGCGATAGAGCGCGACCAGCCCGTCCGACCAGGTCTGCTCGTTCACGTACCAGGTCTCGGGCGCGAAGCCCAGGATCTGCTCGTAGATCCGCCGGCCCAGCCGGAGGTTCGCCCGATTGACGAGCATCGGCGCGAGCGGCGCCACGATCTGGGCGCGACCCGAGCCGATCGGCTCGACCAGTCCCCGCTCGGCGAGTCCCCGGAATCGCTTCACCCACTCGGGATCCTCGGCGCCGAGCGTCTGCAGTGTCCGCGCCGAGAGCTCGAATCCGATCGGAACGCCGAGCTCCTCGGGGATCCGCAAGAGCGGCCAATAGCAACGCGCGATCACGGCGGGCCGGTCCGCGTCGGGCAGCGCCGAGAAGTCGAGATTGCCGTGGAAGGCCGTGAAGAGGCGCAGCGCGGTCATCGGCGGCCGAGGCGATCGAGCGTCCGCCGGAGCACCCGGACCACCCGCTCCTGGGCGGCGTCACCGAGGTCCGGAAACATCGGGAGCGAGAGCAGCCGCAGATAGGCCGCCTCGGTGTTCGGGAGATCCCCGAAGCGGGTCCCGAGCCGCTCGCGATAGTAGGGCTGGAGATGGATCGGGATGTAGTGGACCTGGACGCCGATGCCCTCGGCGTGGAGGGCCGCGTAGACGGCTGCCCGTCCGCCTTCGATTCGGCCGACGTCCAGCAGGATCGGAAAGAGATGCCAGGCCGAGCCGGTCCCGGCTGCCTCGCGCAGCGTCTCGACGCGATCGTCTCCGGCCAGCAGCGCGACATAACGGGCTGCGATGCGGCGGCGTGCAGCGAGGTTCGCCTCCAGCCGGGAGAGCTGCGAGAGACCGAGCGCAGAGGCGAAATCCGGCAGCCGATGATTTCCCGAGAGGTTCTGCATCTCGTAGACCCAGCCCCCCGACTCCTCCGCCCGGCTCACGCCCGGAAGGCCCAGCCCCTGGAAGTGCGCCGGCGTCCGCTCCATGCCGTGCTCGCGCAGGCGCAGGCAGCGATCGGCGAGGCGCGCATCGCGGGTCACGATCGCGCCGCCTTCGCCCGTCGTGATGTGCTTGGCCGGATGGAAGGAGAAGCAGGCGACCTCGCTCGTGCTTCCGATCGGCCGGCCGCGCTGCAGCGCGCCGAGCGCGTGACAGGCGTCTTCGAGCAGGAAGCGGTCGGCGCCGAGCCGGGCGCTCAGCGCTTCGGTGTCGGCGACGTGGCCCGCA
>CAUJGH010000181.1 GCA_963169575.1 Myxococcota bacterium
AATGGCTCGCCCTAGCAACGAATCGCATCGATTCTCGGATCTCTCTGCCTCTGCGATCTGAACGCTGGAGCGACCTCAGGCTGCGCTTTACTTCGCATCCCCCACGTCGCGCCGGCCGCTCCTGCCCTACTCGAGTTCGCATCCCCCATGTCCTGCCGACCGCTCCTGCTCTGCCGGAGTTCGCATCTCCCTCGCCATGACGACCGCGGCTGCCGAGTTGGTAGACGCCGCGCGAAGACGTCGAGGGGCGATGCTTTGCGAGGGGCGACGTTTCGAGCAAGAACGACACGCATGCGGCTCCATTCAGCCTCCGAACGCCCCACGCGCCCGCGCCCCCGATCAGCACCCCAGCGAGCGACCGGCGCGGTGCGCTGGGCGCGAAGTCAAGCGCAGCCGAAGCTCGCCCTTGCTAGGCGAATGCCGAGGCGACGACATCCAAGAAGCGATGCGGGCCGTGCCTAGGGCGAGCCATTCGCGCCCAGCGCGCCGCGCCGGTCGCGCCTTGTGAGATTGCCCGGGGGCGCAGGGGGCGAAGCGCGTCGAGCGTGCGGCCGCCGGGTCAGGCCGCGTGCATGCGGGCGCGGAAGTGTTTGCCTTTGACGGCGTAGTCCGCCACGTGCGACGCACACCACGCGTTCGGCTTGACGAGCACCGGAAAGCCCGAGCCCGCGACCATGCCGGCGAGCTGCTTGACATAGTCGCTCGAGTCGAAGCGTTCGTCGGGGTTCGCGTCGACGTGGACCCAGATCTGCTGCTGGGCGGGCGGGAGATCGAATGCCTCGTACATCCGGATCGCGAGGTCGAGCGAGAGCCAGGTCTCGGTCGAGAGCTTCTCGAAGAGTGTGATCTCCTTGCGATCGAAGCGGCGGGTATAGAAGACGCGGCCGCCCTTGCCGGGGTTCAGCACGCAGGCGACGGTGACGAACTCCATGCGCGTCGCGGATTTCTGGGCGTCGGTTCCGATGTGGACCGTCTGCCCGGCGCGTACGAGAGCGCCGATGCTGCTCATCATGTCGAGCACTTCTGCGCCGCCCAGCGTCCACCAGCGACTCTCGAGATCCAGCGACATCCTGTTGCGCATCGTCCAGCTCCCTCTCGTCTGCGTTCCCCGTGCTGTCCTCGTCTCCGAACCGGCCTCGATCGGCCCCTCTTCTCGTCTCCGCCGATCGAGCGCGGACCCCGAAAACACGAAACCCCCGCGCAGGGGCGCAGGGGTTTCAGGTTTCGATCTCGTTCGGCAGCGCGGCGGTCGCTCGCCCGGGGCGGAAGTCTACGAAGTGGGTCCTCGGCGCCTCCGGCCCGAAGGCGGGCTCGCGCCGCCGAGCTCGCGAGCGGTCTCTCGACCGATCCCGAAGTCGCGAGCGGGATGGCTGGAATGCCGTACCTCGTCTCAAGGGCCACTCCTCCGCTTTGGCTGCCGGGCTGGCGCTTCGAGCTGCGCAGCGGCTCCGGCTCTCGCGGCCGCCGCTTCCGTCATCGTCGCGCCGTTCTCGACGATCAAGGGCAACGGCGCCGCCCGCCGCAATCGCCTCGGATTGTCGGCGGAGCCCTGGGTCGAGTCAACCCCGCCGAGCGCCGCGGCGCCGCGCGTCATCCGATCGTCATGCGAACTTGAACTCGCCCTGGTCGAGGACGATGTCGCCATTCTGGTTGCGGGTGACGAAGAGTGCGGTCTTGCCGTCGACCCACATCTGGATCGTGAGCGAGTCACCCGGCATCACGGGCTTCGAGAAGCGGCCGTCCATCGCCTTGAAGCGGCCCGGATCCGAGCCGCAAAGCGTATGCAGGAGCGCGCGGCCGGTGAAGCCGTAGGTGCAGAGGCCGTGGAGGATCGGGCGGTCGAAGCCGCCCATCTTCGCGAAGGCGGGATCGGAGTGGAGCGGATTGCGATCGCCCGAGAGGCGATAGGTCAACGCCTGATCTTCGCGCGTCGAATAGACGATCTCGTGATCGGGCTTGCGCGTCGGCAGCTCGAAGGTCGGCGACGGACCGCGCTCACCACCGAAGTCGCCGGCGCCGCGACAGAACATCGACATCTTGACCTTGAAGAGCGGCTTGCCCGTGGCGATCAGCGTCGCCGTCGATTCGAATTCCGCGATCGCCGCCTTGCCCTTGTCCCAGACGGCCGTGATCTCGCCGACGGATTCGATCTCGCCGTCGGGCGGGATCTCGCCGTAGAGCTCGATGCCTTCGGTGCCGTGGACCATGAGGGCGGGATTGAACGTCCCGACCTTGTCGAAGGGAATCCCACCGCCGCCGAGTACGACCGCCATCGTCGGCAGCACGCGCTGCGGCGTGTCCTTCGTGTTCTCGGTCGTGAACTGGAGCTCGCTCGTCCCCGCGCCGACCCCCACCGCATAGAGGAGCGCGTCCTTCGAGGTCCAGGATCGCCGCGCGGGCTGGCCCTTCGCGCCTACGCTCTTGGGGTCGAGTGCCATGGGGGAGTCTCCTCGTTCGTTGGATTGGGTTGCCGGTCATTGCCGGTCCGCGGCGCGGGTGGACCGCGCTCGGGCTCCACTGCATACGGGCTGCCGGAGATCCGCGCTCGACGGGATCGAATCGCGGCCTCACACGAAGACCTTCGTCACCGGGGGTCTTGGCGCGGCGACTAGAGTTACACTACGGCTTTGCCCTTGTCGATCCACCGGGAAACTCCATGAATCAATCGCCTCGCCGTCCGGACGCCGGATTCCTCCGTGCTCTCTCCTCCCTCGCGGCGATCGGGCGCGAAGGTTCCGCTCTCGCGGAGCGAGCCCGCGAGTGGGCCCGGGCGCACGGGGCCTCGCAACGCGTTCCGGCGCTGGTGCTCGCGATCGCCGCGGCCGGTTTGCTGCCTTCGGCTGCCCATGCGGCCTGTGCTCCGGACCCGCCCAGCGACAACGGCACCGTCATCTGTCTCGGCACCGACGAGACGGGCTTCGACGCGAGCGGCGCCGACAACGTCGCGATCACGACGGGCCCCGACGCCGAGCTCGACGACAGCGACCCCGGGCTCGACAGCGCGATCCTCGTCCAGGACAACAGCACCGTCGAGATCGGGACGGATGCGACCGTCACGGTGACCCAGGCGGGCGGCCACGGCATCCGCGGCAACGACGACAACTTCATCGAGAATCGGGGCCTGATCGTCCTCGAGGCCGACGACGCGACCGCGATCTCGATCGACGAAAACACGACGGGCGTACTCCCGAACGGCGCCGTCAACTCCGGGACGATCCGGATCAACGGAGCCAACGGCACCGGTCTGGAGACGGGCGAGAATTCGGGCGTCGCGACGTCGGGCACGATCGAGCTGAACGGTGACGGGGGCCATGGCCTGCTCGGCGGCAACCGGACCGATCTCGACAAGGCGGCAAACGTCACGAACAGTGGGAACATCGTGGTCAACGGCGCCGACAGCTTCGGCATGAAGCTCGGCGACGGGTGGGTCGACGGCACGGTCGAGGATCACGACGACGACGACTCGACGCCCGACCGTCTCGTGCCGACCGCCGCGGGCATCCGCAATCAGGGTACGCAGGGCAGGATCCTCGTCATCGGCGACCGCTCGGTAGGGATTTTCGCCGGCGACGAGTCGAATCTCGCCGGCAACCACAACAGCCTCGTCAGCGTCGCCGGCACGATTGCGGTCACTGGGACGGACGCGATCGGCGTCTCGATCGGCGGAAACGATCTCTTCGACCGATTCGACCCGCTGGCGTCGCAAGGTCTCTTCGGCTCGCTCGCCATCAGCGGCTCGATCACGGGCGACGCGGATACGGGCCCACTGGTCGTCGTTCGCGATTTCGTCGCGGACCGGGAAAACCGGATCATCGTCGGCACCAGCGGTTCGATCCAGGCCGACCCGGCTGCGGTCGCGATCCGCGGCTCGGACGGAGACGAAATGATCGTCAACTTCGGCGCGATCACGGGGCGGATCGAGTTCCAGGATGGCGACGATCGCTACTTCCAGGACTCGAACGCGGAGATGACGGGAACGATCTCCGGCGGCGACGGCGACGACGAAGCCATCCTGACCGGCGCCGGAACCGACGCAGCGACCTTCGACGTCGGCGCCCTCGAGAATTTCGAGACGCTCCGCCTGCTCCAGGGCACCGCCCAGAACCCCGCAGCCCCCTGGATCCTGACCGGCACCAGCGGCTTCACCGGCCTGACCGTGATCGACGATTTCGCGACCCTCGTAGTCCCCACACCGATCACCCTCGGCGGCGGCCTCGAGATCGCCGACGAGGGCACGATCCGCGTGACCCTCGACAGCACCACCCCGCCGCTGACGATCCAGGGCGCCGCGAGCCTCGACGGCACGCTCGAAGTCGTGCAGGGCGAAAACCTGACGCCGAGCGCGACGCCCTACCGCGTCGTCCTCGCGAACGGGGGCTACACCGGCGAGTTCGACGAGATCGAATTCCCCGACGCTTCCGGAACCCGCATCTTCACCGCCAGCTACGACGCGATGGGCCTGCTCGCCCTCTTCGAGGACGTCGGCCTGCTCGGCGTCGCCCGCAGCTCGAACCAGCGCGCGATCGCCCAGAACCTGCTCGACCTGCAGGCCGCCGGCGGCTCGAGCGGCGATCTCCAGGACGTACTCGACGGCATCGAGGACGTGGAGAACATCGCGAGCGTCTACGAGGCCCTGAACCCCGAGGCCTACGATGCCCAGACGACGGTCTCCGTCGAAGCCGGCCGCCGGATCGCGGCGCTGATCTTCGATCGGCCGCGCGAATGCGAGCCGGGCGAGGTCGATCCCTGGACCGCGAATGCCCGCGTGCTGCCCTGCCATGCGCGGCGGGTCGCGCCCTGGGCCGCGACGGTCGGCTCGTTCCGATCCCGCGACGCCTTCGACGGTCATGTGCGTTACGACGCCCAGCTCGGCGGCCTGATCGCCGGCGTCGACTTCCAACCGTTCGCGGGACTCGACCTCACGCTCGCCGTCTCGAGCCAGCGCGGCAGCATCGACGTCGCGCGCGCCGGCAAGAGCACGCTGACCCTCGCCGAGCTGACGGGTGCCGTCGCGTGGACCCCGGGCCCCTTCCGCTTCCAGGGCGTCGTCAGCTGGGGCCACGGCTTCCATCAGGATCGCCGCCGCATCCGCGTCGATGATCCGGCCGCACCGATCGATACCCGCGCCCTCGACGACCACGAGAGCGATCGCACCCTGCTCGCCACCGAGATCGGCTACCGCATCGCCGCCGGCCCCGTCAGCGTCGAGCCGCTCTTCGGCTTCGATTGGGCCTTCGTCGAACAGGACGGCATCCGCGAGAGCCAGGCCGGCGGCTTCGGCCTCGAGGTCGACGAGCGCGACGACGAAGTCGGCTCGCTCCGCGCCGGTCTGCGAATCGCCTCGGTCTACGAGCACAAGGCCTATCTCGGCCCCTGGTTCGAATGGATGACCGGCATCTGGCGGCCGAGCGTCGACGTCGCCTGGCGCCAGTTCGTCGAGGGCAACGAGCGCGACGTCTCGGCGCGGCTGCTCGGCAGTCCCGATACCGTCGGCGGCTTCACGATCCAGGGCGAGGAAGACGAAGGCGGCGCCGAGATCGGCGTCGGCTTCCGCTTCGTGCCCGTCGCCGCCAACCGTCTCCGCTTCGAC
>CAUJGH010000182.1 GCA_963169575.1 Myxococcota bacterium
AGAGGGCCTCGGTCGCCTCGGGCTCGATCGGGACCACCGATCCCGGGCGATCGAGTCGCTCGATCGCGAAATCGGAGGGACGCTCGTTCGCCCAGTCGTAGAAATACTCGCGCAGCATGAGCTCCGTCGACCGGGGATCGAGCCGCAGCCAGTCGCCCGTCCAGGACTCGGGCTTCGTCTCGCTGACGAGGACCTCGAATCGACCCGCCGGGTCGACGTTCAGCTCGGATTTCGAGAGGGACTCGAACGACTGCCATCCCGCGCGGCTGGTCGTCAGCTGGAAGGCGAGGTGGTGGGCGCTGCCGAGCGTTCCATGGAGGCGATAGGTCCCGCCCGCCTCGACCCGCGCGGTCAGGTATTTCGCGTCGGCGCTGTCCATGCCGTATTTGCGCAGCTTGTGGGAATCGAGGGCGACGATCGGCGGGCCCGACTCGGCATCGAGCGCCTCGTCGATCGTCGCGGCGAGTCGCTGCAGCAGGTAGCGCTGCCCCTCGGCGCGCGTGAGCGCATCCGCGGGCAGCTCCTCGCGCAGGATCTCTGCGCCGGTCGCCTCGAGGCGTTCGCAGAACGCGCTCCAGGCTTCGTTCTCGACGTGCGGGGCGGGCCGCTCGGAAGTCGGGGACGCGCAGTGCGCGAGGGCGAGGGCGCAGAGCGCGGGCAGCCCGCGCATTCGAATCCGGGAGACGGGTGTTGCGCGATGCGCCATCGGGGGCTCCTTCGTCGGATCGGACGTTCGTCGATGAAGTCGTCGAGGCAGCCAACGAGGCAGCCGTCGAGGTTCTCGTCGAGGACGGGCGACGCCGCGTCGACCACCGATTTCGCGCCCGCTCAGAGCGGCTTCCAGGTCGGCTTCCGCCGCTCGCGGAAGGCGGCGAAGGCTTCGGCGATGTCGCCCGTCGCCGTGCAGAGGATCTGGGTCCGGTTCTCGAGATCGAGGGCGTGGCGCAGCGACGGCGAATCGACCGTCTGCCACATCGTCTCCTTCGTCATCCAGACCGCGAGCGGGCTGTGCGCCGCGATCTCGCGGGCCTTCGCGAGCGCGCGCCCCTGCAGCAGCGGCTCCTCGACGATCTCGAAGACGAGGCCGATCCGCTCGGCCTCGGCGGCGTCGAAGACGCGGCCTGTCAGCAGCAGCTCGGCCGAGCGCGCGGCGCCGACGAGGCGGGGCAGGTGGTAGCTCGTTCCCATGTCGCAGGCGGAGACGCCGCGCTGGATGAACACGGCCCCGAACGAGGCCTGCGGCGTCGCGAAGCGGATGTCGCAGGCGAGGGCGAGGGCGAAGCCGCCGCCGTGGGCCGGACCGTGGATCGCCGCGATCACGGGCTGGCGCAGGCGGTGGATCTTCTCGAAGAGGCCGGCCATCAGCTCCTGCATCGCGAAGGCACGCGGGATCGCGCCTTCGACACTCGCTGCCAGCGCGCCTGTCGGCGTATCGCCCGCCTGCTTCAGGTCGTCGACGCCGGACTTCATGTCCGCACCGGAGCAGAAGGCGACGCCCTCGCCGCGCACGACGACGGCGCGGAGGGTGCGGCTCGATCCGAGCGTGTCGAAGACGGTGTGGAGCTCGCCGAGGGTCTGCGCGGAGAGGGCGTTGCGCCGGGCCGGGCGGCGGATCGTGACGATCGCGATCTCGTCCACGGTCGTTTCGAGCGTGATCTCTCCCGCGCTCGTGGCTTCGGTCGCGGTCGACGACTCGGGTGTCATCTCAGAGCAGTCCTTCGCCCATGCGCCGGAAGGCGGCGTCGATCGTGCCCCCCATGAACGCATCGAAGCGGGGGCGGGGAAGGTCGGCGAGCAGCTTCCGGTAATGGTCGGTCGGGGCGGTGAAGCCCTCGAAATGCGGGAAGTCGGAGGAGAAGACGAGCATGTCGTCGGGCAGCTCTTCCATGATCTTCAGGAGCGGCGAATCGTTGCCGCCGGAGAGCGGCGTCGCCTTCACGTGCTGCGCCAGGATCTCGCTCGGCTTCGTGCGCAGCTTCGCCTTGCCGAGGAAGAGCTCGGCCGTCGGCGAGATGCGGTCGTCGATCTCGCGATGGAGGAAGGGGAGCCAGCCCGTGCCGACTTCGGCGAGCAGCAGCGTCAGCTTCGGGAAGCGCTCGAAGACGCCGGAGTAGATCATCGAGTTGATCAGCGTCATCGGAGCGACGTGGCGATGGCTGCTCGAGATCATGCGCAGCAGCGTCGTGTCGCCGCCCTGATTCGCCCAGCCCGGATCGAAATGCATGCGCTCGAAGCCCGTATGCAGCATCGGCAGCATGCCGAGGTCGCTCGCCGCGGCCCAGACGCGATCCCATTCCGGATGGCTCGGCGGCTTCCCGTTCACCGGGTAGCCGGGGATCAGGAAGATCCGGCTGCCGTGCGCGCGCATGCGCGCGAGCTCGGCGACGGCGAAGTCGAGGTCGTGGTACTCGAGGGCCGTGACCGGACGCAGCAGACCCTCGCCCGCGGCGCAGGTCGTCGCGAGCCATTCGTTGCAGGCCGAGATGACCTCCTGGCGCAGCGCGAGCTCGGCGATCTGGAGGTTGTAGGCGATGCCCGCGAGGCAGATGACGTGTTGCTGGGCGATGCCCTGCTCGCGTACCCATTTGACGCGCGCCGCCGCGTTGGCGACCTCGAACTGGTTCTTGCCCTCGAACTCCGTGCGGCGCGCCTTCTCGCCGGCCTTCTCCTCGCCGAAGAGCGCCATCAGACCGGGCGGCATCAGCTCCGGCAGCGGCGGCCGTTCGGCTTCGGGGACCGCGCGCAGCAGATCGCCGACGATCGCATCGACGGCGAGCAGTCCGGGGTTCAGCTTCGGGAGCCGCTTCGCGAGCTTCGGGTAGACCTCGAGCCAGTCTTCGCCGGGCTCGAAATGGGCGTCGATGTCGATGATCGCGGTCATGGCGTCCTCCTGGGTTCAGCCGAGCAGCATGCGGCGCGCCTCTTCGCCGAGGGTCGGCGTCGAGAGGGTCGAGAGATGTTCGGCGCGTTGTTTGGCCATCTGGGTCGTGATCTCGGGATGGGTCGAGACGAAGAAATCCTTCGCGGCGATGCCGGCGAGGATGATCTCGGCGGCCTGCTTGCCGGTCAGGCTGCCGGGGCCGTGGGTCATGGCCTGCATCGCCTTGCGGTGGAACTCGATCTTCGAAGGATCGCGGGCGGTCGCGGCGTCTTCGAAGATGCGCGTCGCGATCGGGCCGGGCAGGACGGCCGAGACCGAGATCGGTGCCTCCACGAGGTCCATCTCCATGCGGAGGCATTCGCTGAATGACAACACCGCATGCTTCGACAGGATGTACGGCGTCTGGACGGCCATCATCGAGAGCCCGCCGATCGAAGACAGGTTGCCGATATAGGCGGGCTCGCCCGCAGAGAGCATGCGCGGCACGAACGCGCGCACGCCGTGGATAACGCCGAGCACGTTGATCCGGATCGCCCGTTCCCAGACCTCGGCCGGGAGCTCCCAGGAGAGGCCGAGAATCTCGATGCCGGCGTTGTTCATCAGGAGCCGTACGTCGCCGAGCTCTCCGTGGACGGTCGCGGCCAGCCGATCGAGGGCGGCGGGATCGGCGACGTCGGTCGGGATCGTGATCGCCTCGCCGCCGGCGGCACGGATGTCCGCGGCGACGCGCTCGATGCGGTCGGCGGCGATGTCGGCGAGGGCGACCCGCATGCCGAGCTCGGCCGCGGTCCGCGCGAGGCCTTCTCCGATCCCGCTGCCTGCGCCGGTGATGACGGCGACGCCGCCTCCAAATGCTTCGGCCGGACTCGCCATGACGTGCTCTCCTCTTCGCGCTTGCTTTCGTTCGGGGGCTCGTCGTCGCACCCCGCGCACTCGATCGATCCGGCGCCCTGCCGGATCGGCTCCGCTGCTACTAGGCGTTCCAGCGCCTCAGGAACGCGGAGGCGTCGTCGATGCAGCGCTGCGCCTGATCGACGAGGCCGACCCAGGAGACGAAGCCGTGGGGCATGCCGGGATAGCGCCGGCTCTCGGTCGGCACGCCCGCGCGCAGGAGCTTCTCCGCATAACGCTCGCCGTCGTCCCGCGTCGGATCGAGCTCGGCGCTGGCGACGAAGGCCGGGGCGAGGCCGCGATGATCCGCGGCCCGGGCGGGCGAAGCCCAGGGATGATTCTGGTCGACCTCGGGGTTCGCGAGGAATTGCTTCCAGAAATACGCGATCGCCGCATCGGTCAGGATCGGGCCGCTCGCGAAAGCGTCGGCCGACGGGGTCCGCTCCGAGGGGTAGTTGCAGGAGCCGTAGATCAGGATCTGCGCGCGCAGGTCCGGGCCGCCCTCGTCGCGCGTGCGGAGCGCGACCGCGGCGGAGAGGTTCGCGCCGGCGCTGTCGCCCGCGACCGACAGGCGACGGGCATCGCCGCCGATCTGCGCCGCCTGGGCGGCGGCCCAGAGGGTGGCGGCCTGCGCGTCCTCGATCGCGGCGGGGAATTGATGCTCGGGCGCGAGGCGATAGTCGACCGAGACGACGACGGAAGACGCGCCGTGGCAGAGCCCGCGACAGATCATGTCCTGCGTATCGAGATCGCCGACGACCCAGCCGCCGCCGTGGAAATAGACGACGATCGGAAAGGGCGCCTTGCCCGTCGGCGTGTAGATCCGGATCGGAAGAGGCCCGCCGGGCCCTGGAATCGCCCGGTCGACGACGCCCCCGAGCGGGACGTCGAGCTTGGGATAGGCGGTCGACGACTCGCGGACGTATTTGCGCAGCACGTCGATCGGCAGGCTGGTCATCTCGAAGCCCTCCGGCGCGGGGGCGAGCAGGGCTTCGACTTGCGGATCGAGGGGCATGGTCGGGGGCTCCTTCGCGAGCCGGCGCGGCGCGCGCGGCGATGGGCTCAATCGAGACGCATGTGATCGGGGTTCGGACCCAGCGTCGCGTTGAAATAGTCGACGAGACGATAGGGCCAGGAGAGGAAGATGCGCCCCTGGCTGTTGCGGTAGTAGCTCTTCGCCTTCGGATGCGACCAGATCATCTGCGGCATGCGTTCGTCGATCTGGCGGTTGAACGCTGCGTAGGCGGCCTCGGTCGGCTCGATCGTGCGCGCGCCGCGGGCCAGGGCATGATCGAGACACTCGATCATGTAGTGGACCTGACGCTCGGAGACGATGTTCTGTCCCGCCGCGTGATTCGGCGCCGAGTTCGGCCCGCCCGTCATGAAGAAGTTGGGGTAGCCGGGAACCTGGATCCCGAGATAGGCGCGCGGATCTTCTTCGCCCCACTCGGCGCCGAGGTCGCGGCCGCCCCGGCCGATCACGCGCAGCGGGCCGAGCATCTTCGCGACCTCGAAGCCGGTCGCGAGGGCGATCACGTCGACCTCGATCTCGCGTCCGCTCCGGGTCACGATCCCCGTCTCGGTCACGCGCTCGATCGGATCGATCTCGAGCTCGACGTTCGGCCGCTTCAGCGTATCGAGATAGCCCGTATCCATCACGATCCGCTTCGAGAAGATGGGGATCTCGGGGACGACCTTCTCGAGCAGGTCCGGCCGGTCCGCCAGCTTCTCGCGATAGTAGGCGAGGGTCCACTCGCGCATCGCGTCGTTGCCGGCCGAGACCGAGCGGTCCTGATGCGGCCAGTCCGGATCGCGCAGCACGTTCGGAAACAGCCCGTCCGCGGCGAACCAATAGGCGCGGAAGCGGTACCACTCCGCGTATTTCGGGATGTTCCGAAGCGCCCATTTGACGCCGTCCGGGACCGGCTGGCCGGCGCTCGGGTTGTTCAGCAGCCAATGGCGCGAGCGCTGGAAGATCGTGAGCCGCTCGGCCTTCGGGGCGATCGCGACGGCGAGCTGCGCGCCGGAGGCGCCGGTCCCGATCTGTGCGATGCGCTTGCCCTCGAGCGGGAGGTTCGGGTCCCAGCGCGTCGTATGCATCACGACGCCGCGGAAGGACTCGAGGCCCGGGATCTTCGGGAAGGAGGGGCGATTGACGATGCCGTGGGCGTTGAGGACGGCGTCGGCCTCGACGATCCGGATCGGCTCGCCCCGCTTCTGGACGCTCACGCGCCAGCGCTTCTTGATCTCGTCCCATTCGCAGCCGAGCACGCGCGTTTCGAACTCGATCTGCTTGCGCAAGTCGAAGCGCTCGACGACCCCGAGAAAATACGCCCGCATGTCGGCGCCGCGCGGATGGTATTCGTTCCAGTCCGGGCTCTGCGCGAAGGAGAAGGAGTAGAAATGGCTGGGCGTGTCGACGCCGAC
>CAUJGH010000183.1 GCA_963169575.1 Myxococcota bacterium
GCTCGGGGCGATCCGTTCCCCGCCCTCCGGCGACTCCTCGACCCAGCGCCCATCGCGGTAGTGCGCCCGCCAGGAAGTCGCTTTGCCGTCCTCCTCGGAGGTGACGTACTGCTCGCGCGTCTTGCGCGCGAAGCGAACCACCGCCGGGCGACCCTGCGGATCCGCCTCGGGCGCCTCGGCGAGGTAGCGATATTTCGGATCGAGCTTCTCGCGGACCTCGATGAGCTCGCTCACCGTCGGTGCCCGCGTCTCCCGATGCTTCGGGAACTGGCTCGCTGCGAGGAAGATCCCGGCCGCCCCATCGCGCAGCAGGAAGAAGTCGTCGCAGCGCTCGCAGCGCAGATGCGGCATCGGGATCGGATCGACCTTGGGCGGCGCCGCCTCGCCGCTGCGCAGCAGCTTGCGCGTGTTCTTGCAGGCGTCGGAGGTACAGCCGAAGTACTTGCCGAAGCGGCCCGATTTGAGCTGCATGTCCTCGCCGCATTTGTCGCACTCGAGCACGGGGCCGTCGTAGCCCTTGATCTGGAACGAGCCCGTCTCGACCTCGAAGCCGGGACAATCGGGGTTGTTGCCGCAGACGTGGAGCTTGCGTGTCTCGTCGACGAGATAGCTGTTCATCGCGGTCTGGCAGATCGGGCAATGTCGCTTCTTGAGCAACAGGCGCGCCTCGACTTCGTCGCCCGACTCCTCGTCGCCCTCGTCGCCCTCGTCCCCAACGCCCCGATCGGGACCCGTCTCGATGGCGACCGCTTCGTCACCGGGAATCAGGTTGATCGTGCTCTTGCAGCGTTCCTTGGGCGGCAGCGCATAACCCGAGCAGCCGAGGAAGACGCCGGTCGAGGCCGTCCGGATCTGCATCGGTCGGCCACATTGCGGGCAGGCGATGTCCGTCTCCGTCGGCAGGTTCGCGCGCATGCCTTTCGTCTGGTGTTCGGCGGCCGTCAGCTGCTGGCGGAAATCCGCGTAGAAGTCGCCGAGCACCTTCTTCCACTGCTTCGAGCCGACCGCGACCTCGTCGAGCGCCTCTTCGAGGCCGGCCGTGAATCCGTAGTCCATCAGCTCGCCGAAGTTCTCGATCAGCCGCTCGGTCACGATCTCGCCCATCTTCTCCGCGTAGAAGCGCCGATTCTCGAGCCGCACGTAGCCACGGTCCTGGATCGTCGAGATGATGGAAGCATAGGTCGAGGGCCGGCCGATGCCGCGCTTCTCGAGCTCCTTCACGAGGCTCGCCTCGCCGTAGCGCGCCGGCGGCTTCGTGAAATGCTGGATCGGATCGAGCTTCACGAGGTCGAGACGCTCGCCGACCTGGACGTCGGGCAGCGGCGTGTCGCCCTCGTTGCCGCGGATCGAGGTCGGCTGCGCGCGCGTGTGGCCGTCGAACACGAGGATGCGGCCGCGGGTACGGAGCTCGAAATCGCCGGCCTTCACGCCGAGGTTCGTCGAGAGGTATTCCGCCGGTGTCATCTGGCAAGCGACGAACTGGCGCCAGATGAGCTCATAGAGCCGCTCCTGGTCCCGCTCGACCCCCTGGAGCTGGCCGGGGTGGACCTCGACGTGCGAGGGACGGATCGCCTCGTGGGCCTCCTGCGCTCCTTCCTTGCTGGAATAGAGATTGGGCTCCGCGGGCAGATAGCGGGGACCGAAGTCGCGGCCGATCGTCGCGCGACAGGCCTCGACCGCCTCGCGGGAGAGGTTCGTCGAGTCGGTCCGCATGTAGGTGATGTGGCCGGCTTCGTAGAGCCGCTGCGCCAGCATCATCGTCTTCTTGACGCTGAAGCCGAGGCGCGTGCTGGCCGCCTGCTGGAGCGTCGAGGTGATGAAGGGCGCGCCGGGCCGGGTCTTCGTCGGCTTGTCCTTGCGCTCGATGACCTCGAACTCGGCGAGCTCGAGCGCGCGGACGGCTTCGCTCGCCTTCGCCTCGTTCGTCGGGCGGAAAGTCTCGCCGAGATGTTTGGCGACCTCGAGCCGGAGCGCGTCCTTCGCTCGCGTCCGCGTATCCGCATGGATCTCCCAGAACTCCTCCGGGATGAACGCGCGGATCTCCTTCTCGCGTTCGACGATCAAGCGGACGGCGACCGACTGGACGCGGCCCGCCGACAAGCCGCGCGCCACCTTCGCCCACAGCAGCGGCGAGAGCATGTAGCCGACGACGCGGTCGAGAAAGCGTCGCGCCTGCTGCGCGTTGACGCGGGAGAGGTCGAGCTCGCCCGGATCCTCGAAGGCCTGCCGGATGGCGCCCTGGGTGATCTCGTTGAAGACGACGCGCTTGAAGCGCTTCGGATTGCCGCCGATCACCTCGCGCAGATGCCACGCGATGGCCTCGCCCTCGCGGTCGAGATCGGTCGCGAGATAGATCGTGTCGGCCTGCTGCGCGAGCTTGCGCAGCTCGCCGACGACCTTCTCCTTGCCGGGCAGGATCTCGTAGTTCGCCGTCCAATCATTGTCGGGATCGATGCCCATGCGGGCGAAGAGCGCCTTCTTCGACTGCTCCTTGCGATGCTGCTCGCGCTTGGCGCCCGCGAGCTTGCGGGTCTTCGCCGCGGCCTGGGCGCGGGCCTTGGCATCGACCTGCTTGCCCGACCCCGAGACCGGGAGGTCGCGGATGTGGCCGACGCTGGACTTCACCACAAAATCCCGACCGAGATATTTGTTGATGGTCCGCGCCTTGGCGGGCGATTCGACGATGACCAGGGACTTGCCCATGCTTCCTCGAGGGTTCGAGCGGAACACTCGCGCGGGGGAATGCGCGTCGCTCCACTCTTTCCAGTCACGTTCCAGTCTCGATCGCGTCTCGATCCCGACCCGATCGCAGCTCGCCTCACGCCACACCGCGCGGGCGGCCGGAGCGAGTGCGCAATCGGAGCCGTGTCGATCTTTCTTGAGGCGCTGACTTCCACCCCCACCGAACGGCCAACCCGGTTAGCACAGCCCCCCCGGTCCGTCGCAAGCCCGAGAGGCGTCACACACGGGGCACGTTTGCCCCAGAGAACATGAAAAGACATGCGCTTTCGCCGGGATAGGGAAATGCGGCAGCAGGGACCGAATCGCCGTCGCCGCCGCGAGCGCCGCGGCCCTGATAAATAGAAGGCTGATCCGGCGACCCCGGCGCGGAGCCCCTACGATCGGCCGCCATGTCCGCCCCGCTGGCCTCCGGCACAGAAACCATTCCCCTCGGCGCCCCATCGGGCGCCCGGCGCGAGGCGCCCTGGATCGCCGCCGGCGGCGCCCTCGGCGCGATGTCGCGCAGCGGTGTCACGACGCTGCTCGCCGCGGCCGGATGGGGCGGGCTGGCGTCGACCCAGGCGGTGAACCTCGCCGGCGCATTCGCCCTCGGGTTCCTGATCGCATCGCTCGAAGCCACGGGCCCCCGTCCCCGACTCCGGGCGTTCTTCGGGATCGGTCTGCTCGGTTCGTTCACGACCTACTCGGCGCTCGTCGCCGAGGCGCGGAGCGTCGCTCTGGCGACATCGTCCGGTGTCGCACTGGGCTTCCTCGTCGGGTCCATCGCGCTCGGCCTCGCCGCGTTCGTCGGCGGTCGCGCGCTCGCTCGCGGCTTGCGCAGCGGCGAGGCGCGGACCGACGGCGTGCGCGAGGCCCGCTCGTGACGCCGGCAGCCGATGGGATCGGATGGCTGGCCATCGCCGCGGGCGGTGCCGTCGGCGCGCTGCTCCGCGGGTCGCTCCTCCGGCTCGCGGACCGCTTCGATCCGGCTCTTGCCACGATCGCTGCGAACCTGATCGCCTGCGGGCTGCTCGGCATCGTGACCTCGAACGGCGGCGGCGGCGAATCCGATGCGGCCGGAATCCCGCCTGCCCTCGAGACCTTCCTGACGATCGGGCTCTGCGGCTCGCTGTCGACCTTCTCGACGCTTTGCGGGGATCTGGCCCGGCAGCTGCGATCGAGCTCCCGGGCCGGCTGGATCGCATCCCTCTCGGCCCACCTGATCGGGGGCCCCCTGGCCCTCGCCCTCGGATCACTCCTCGGGCGCTGATTCCGCCCGGGAACCGACCGTGCCCCAATGCCCCAGCCCCGCCTCGATGGCAGTGGATCGAGCCGTTACACTCGCGCGGCTTTTCGATCGCCGGCGGTCGTCCCGAGGGATCCGGCCGCTGCGTTCCAGATCAACCCGAACGCCCGGATCCAGCGCGTCGAGCCCGGCTCGACGCGGCCGGCCCGGCCGAGCGCGCGAGCGATCGCGCACGAACGTGAGAGCCATGTCCGAGATCGAGTACTCGCTGCGCAATCCCCTGGCCGACGACACGGCGCGGAAGGCCTCTCCGGCCGGCGGCGCCACGGCCCCCGCTCGGCCCCACCCTGGCAACGGCGTCTACGAAGCCGCCCTCGAAATGGGACGAGAGCTGAATGCCCGGCCCCTGGCCGGCGGCGGCCCCGCCCGCGTGCGCGTCCAGCACGCCAAGAACCGCATGACCGTCTGGGAGCGGATCAAGGTCCTGACGGAGAAGCAGCCGACGATCCTCTGGCGCAACTGGGGCCCGGAGCTCGACGGCGCCTCGATCGTGACCGGCATCCTCGACATCGACGGCCGCGACGTCGCCGTCTACGGCCACGACTTCACCGTCCGCGCCGGCTCGTTGGACGCGACGAATGGCGCCAAGCTCGCGCGCCTGATCTACATGGCCGGCGAAAAGGGCATGCCGCTGATCGGCATGAACGACTCGGCGGGCGCGTTCGTTCCCGCCGGCGTCGGCGGCCTCGACGGCTACTCGGACGCGTTCACGGCGCTGCGCAAGATCAGCGGCGTCGTGCCCTCGATCAGCCTGATGTTCGGTTACAACGCCGGCGGCGGCGCCTATCTCCCGCGCCAGGGCTCGTTCATGATCCAGTGCGACGAGACCTTCATCGGTCTCACTGGGCCGGGCGTCGTGAAGAGCGTGCTCGGCGAGGACGTCAGCGCCGACGATCTCGGCGGCCCCCGGGTCCACGGCGCCTCCGGTGTCTGCGACCTGATCACCCACGACGAGCTCGGCAGCCTGCGCACCGCGCTGCGCCTGCTCGGCTACCTGCCCGACAACAACCGGACCCCCGCGCCCTTCCATTCGACCTCGGATCCGATCGATCGCTGGACCGAGGACGAGGACCGGCTCTTTCGAAGAACGTTCAATTCACCGGCGGGAATGAACGCGCCGATGGACATCACGCTCTACATCCAGCAGGTCGTGGATCACGGCGAGTTCTTCGAGATCCAGCCCCAGCGCGCGCGCAACATGGTGACGGCCTTCGGCCGTCTCGGCGGCTGGGTCACCGGCTTCGTCGCCAACAACTCCGCCGTCGCCTCGGGCCAGATCGACATCGACGCCGCGCTGAAGGCGACGCGCTTCATCCGCTTCTGCAACCTCTACAACATCCCGCTCGTCTTCATCGAGGACACGACCGGCTTCCTGCCCGGCACCGAGCAGGAGAAACGCGGCATCATCCAGGCCGGCCGCAAGCTGCTCGACGCGATCATCGACGTCCGCACGCCGCGCATGACGATGATCATCCGCAACGCCTTCGGCGGCGCCTACGCCGCCTACAACTCGCACTTCACCGGCGCCGACATCGTCTTCGCGATGCCGATGGCACGCGTCGCCGTGATGGGCGCCGCCGGCAAGGACTTCGTCTTCAAGGACGAGCTGCGCGCGATCGCCGAGGCCCACAAGACGTCGATCGCGGCGGGCACGCCGGCGGCCGATGCGAACCGCGAGCGCGACCAGGCCCTCGCGGCCCTCAACGCCCGCTACGAAGAGCAGCTCATGAATCCCAAGGAGGCGC
>CAUJGH010000184.1 GCA_963169575.1 Myxococcota bacterium
CTCGAGGGCCTGCTCGACCTGGCGGACGAAATCCTCCGGCAGCTCGATCGACTCGCTCTGATATTCGAGGGGCGGGACCAGGTTCTTGACCCGTGCGCGCCGCTGCTGGCCTTCCTTGTAGCGCAGCTTGCAGACCCGCTCGGTGCGGCAGACCTTGAAGCGGCGGATCTCGTCCGGGACGACGACTTCCTGCAGGACCGGCTTCTGACCGGCGACGTCGTACCAGACCTCGACCTCGACCCGGCGATTCTTCGCGCGGCCCTCGGCGGAGGCGTTGGAGGCGATCGGCCGCGCGTCGCCCGCCCACTCGTACGAGATCGACTCCGGCGGAAGGGCGAGCACACGCTGCAGATGTTCGGCGACTTCGCCCGCCCGCTCCTTCGAGAGGCCCTCGTTGTCGCCGAAGCGCGCCGCGAGGGCGCCCGAGAGCGGCTGGTCGTCGGCGTGGCCGACGAGATGGAGGCGGACGTTCTCGAGGTGCTGCATGTCGTCGAGCGTCTTGCGCAGCTTCTCGACCGATGCGGGCGAGATGTCGGCGATGCCCGAGGCGAAGCGGATGGGCGGCACGACGTCCCGCAGCTTGACGGTCTCGACGGTCGGCGTCATGACCTCCCGCTGCTCGAGCTTGTCCGCGTGCTGGGCCTCGAGAACTGCCGGATCGACGGTCCACTGCGTCAGCGCGCCGTTCGAAGGCAGGATCTGCTCGCCCGACGCCGACGCCGACCGATCGAGATCGGGCGGCCCGGCGCCGACCGGCGGCAGTGTCGACGGGAGCGCGCTCGTCTCGCCGCCCGGGGTCCCGGCCGGGCGCTTGACCGGCCCGCCGCGGCGCCAGTAGATCTCGGTCTCGATCTCGATCGCGGCCCGGCCCTTCGCGCCCTCGGCGGACTGCGCTCGCTGCGCCGCCCACGCCTCGCGGATCTGTCGTTCGATCGCCTCGAGCCGCTGCTCGACGAGCTTCTTCGGCTCGATGTCGGCGATGTAGGTCAGCCGCAGGATCGAATCGCTCTTCTCGAGCTCGCCGATCAGTTTCTCGAGCGAGGGCTTCCACTGCGTTCGGAGCTCGCTCGTGCCCGGCTCGAAGACGGCGTCGGCGAGGTCGAGACCGACGACGCGGTGGATCGACGCGCCGAAGCCGAAGCGCAGCGCCTTGCCGCGCGTCGCGCGCAGGACCTGCGTCTGGCGCGTCGTCATGCGGTAGCCCGAGGGCAGCGTGCGATCGTCGAGCTTCAGGATGAAGTTGCTGCCGCGGGTCGCGTTGGGGACGATCGCGCAGGTGATGTGGAAGCGGCCGTGGGGATCGGTGTGGACCGCGAGGCCCTCGATCGACATCACGCGCACGTCGGGCAGGCCCTTCTCGCCCTGGTCCTGATAGCCGTTGTGGTTCGCGTCGTCGAAGACCTTGCCGAGCACGTCGGTGCAGTCGAAGGTCGGATCCGGAACGACGCGGACGGTCGCGGTCGCCTGGCCCGAGAGCGCGAGGCTCGTCGTGCTGCTGAAGGCCTGCACGCGGTTCACGAACTCGCCCTCGGAGACGCCGGCGCCGACCGCGAGCAGCATCACGATCGTGCGGCTCGAGGAAGCGCCGATGCCGAGGTCCGTCCAGGTCAGCCGGCGCCCGTTCTTCGTGGGCTCGAGCGCGACGCCGTCGACGCGGGCCGAGCCCTCGATGTAGCGGAAGCCTGCGGGATAGTCGTCCTGGATCGAGAGGTCGGCGAGCGGCACGGGCAGGCTGTTGTTCAGCGTGATCTGGTAGGGGACGAGGTCGCCCTTGCTGACGTTGATCTTCGGCGTCGTCTTCGAGATCGCGACCGCGCCGCCGAGGACCGGGTCGAGCGGGATGTGGTTGTTGAAGAGCTGGCTCGTTCCGGGCGAAGCGGAATCGTCCAGGGTGAGGTGGAGCTGGTAGTCGGTGCCGGGCGTGCGCGCGGCGATCGAGGGCGGCGGGGCTCGTTCGTCGTCCTGCACCTCGCAGTGCTGCGGCGTTCCGGGGACCGCGTCGGCGGCGTTGCCCGGGCAGGCCGGGACGTCGAACGGCGTGGTCGGGGTGGTCTGCGGCGGAATGATCGCCGAGACGCCGGGCTCGAAGCCGCTGCCGGGCGGGGAGACCGAGAGCAGATAATCCTGGCCGGGCTGGCAGCTGGCGTCGGAGAAGTTGAGGTCGAATTTGTAGTAGCCGGTGCTGCCGGTGACCTGGCCCTGCTGCTGCGGATCGTCGAAGCAGCTCGCCGAGACCGGTGTGCCGCTCCCCACGCCGAGCAGGGTCAGCGTCGCGCCGGCAATCGGCGTGCGCAGCACCGCCTCGTAGACGACGCCCCCCGGATCGATCGGGAGCGAGAGGCCCTGCAGGTTGCTGCCGGCCGGGATCACGAGGTTCGTGATCTCCTGCAATCCGTTGGTGAAGACCGATTCGGTGCGGCCGAGTGCGGCCGTATTCGGGCCGGCGTCGGGGGCGCGGAAGCGGAGGACGTAGGCGTCGCCGTTGGTCTCGTTCGGGGCGATGCCCGTCATGCGATAGTCGCCGTTCGCGTCGGCGACGGCGGAGAGGATCGGCGTGCCGTTGCGATAGAGGTCGACGATCCAGCCGGCGAGGTCGATCTCGCCGAGGTCGCGCGTGCGGTCGAAGTCCGAGTCGTGCCAGAGCGAGCCGGCGAGGGCGCCGACGCCGGGCATGCCGCCGATCGAGAGCGAGACGCTCGCCATCGCCTGCTGCGGCGGGACGTTCCAGGTCACGACGCCGGTGTTGGTCACGATCGTGCCCAGCGCGAGCCCCGCGCCGAGCGTCGCGCGGAAGCGAAGAGTCGCGCTCGCGCCCGGGGCGACCGGGCCGTAGCTCGTGCCGTAGTCGGCGGTGACGAGGTCGCCGACGACGGTCACGCCCGTCGCAGCGCCGTTCAGCGTCACGGTCCCCGGGACGAGCGTCTTGTAGCCGGCATTGTCGGGCGCGGCGAGATCGTCGGTGAGGACGACGTTGGTCGCGGGCGTCGTCGCGATGTTGCGGACGAAGACGGTGTATTCGACGACCGAGCCGGGCAGGGCGGCGCCGCCGCCGACGACGGTCACGAGCTTCGCGATCGAGAGCTGCTGGCCGCCGCCGACGACGACGACCGTCGGCTCCGGGCCGGTGGCGGGATTGCCGTCGCCATCGGTCAGCACGTTCGGGAGCTCGGCGGTCGTGACGCGCGCCTGATTCGTGATCAGCGTGCCGGCGGGCGTTCCGCCATTCACCATCAGGTCGAAGGTGACGACGGCGGAGGCGCCGCGCGTCAGCACGCCCTCGGAGGCGAGCGGGAGCGGCGGCGTGCGATCGCTCGAGCTGATCGGGATGCCGGCGGCGAGCGGCGAGCTGCCACCGTCGGGCACGCCGACCGGGAGCCCGTTCAGCGTCAGCGAATCCGCGACCCAGGTCGTATTCGCTGGGACCGCGTCCTGCAGCGTCGCCTGCGTCGCGTCGACGGCGCCGTTGTTGTAGACGGTGATCGTGTAGCGGAGCGTATCGCCCGGATCGACGACACCGACCGTCCCGCCATCGACGAGCAGTGCGGCCGTCTTGGGCGCGAAGAGCAGCGGCGCCGCGCCGACGACGTCGAGGGTCGGATCGTCGGGCAGGACGGTATTCGGATCGTCGGAGGGCTGCTCGGCGGCGAGGCCCGCCGCGTTCACGAAGCCCTGATTCGCGATCACCGTCCCGTCGATCGCCGCCGGATCGACGACGACGTCGAAG